>JBBPIK010000008.1:0-1236 GCA_038040415.1 Actinomycetota bacterium | reverse complement strand
CGGCGTCCAGCCCGGCCGCGCGGCGGGCCTCGGCGCGGTCGGCGAAGGGTCGCCAGCGCACGATCCGCCCATCGCGCAAGGTGAACAGCGCCGCCACCGAGTTCTCCTCCGCCACCTCCTCGCCGTCCTCCCAGCGCCACTGCTGGCGAAGCAGCGCCAGCACCTGATCGCCGCTTGGCAGAAGCTCCTCGATCACCAGGTGCTGCTGGAGGCCACCAGGCCGCTTGGTCGCCCAGCGCTGCGCCTCCTTATGACCAGTGATCAAGCCGAGCTTCAGCGTGTGGAGCTCGACCTCTGGATCGAGGACGGACACGAAGAGGTCGAAGTCTTGGTCGTTGAAGCCGTCGATGAACGCGCGGACGGCCTCGAAATCCCGATCGGCCACGGCGTCAGGCGTGGAGATCGGCGCTCAGGCCCCGTGGCACTTCTTGTACTTCTTGCCCGAGCCGCACCAGCAGGGATCGTTGCGGCCAATCTTGTCGCGGTCGGCCTTGACCACGGTGGCCGGGTTCTCGTCGTGAGGCTGCCCGTCCCCAGCTCCATCGCCCACCAGGCCGGCTGGATCGCCCGCGACGGCGCCCCCGGTCGCGGCTGCCGCCGTCGCCGATCCGGCCGCATGCTGGAGGGCTGACGGCTGGTCCGGGCCCCCGCCCGCGTACTGGAGCTCCTGCCGCCGCGGCTCGGGCTCCGGCTCGAAGTCGGCCGGCTCGACGTTCACCTCGACGTGGTAGATGATCCGCGCGAACTCGCCCCAGATCGAGTTCATCAGCTCCTCGAACATCGTGAAGCCCTCGTTCTTGTAGGCCACCAGCGGGTCGATCTGGGCGAAGCCGCGCAAGTGGATGCCCTCGCGCAGGTAGTCCATCTCGTACAGGTGCTCTCGCCAGCGAAGGTCGATGATCTGGAGCAGGATCTGGCGCTCCAGGTAGCGCATCAGCTCGGCACCCAGCTCTTCCTCGCGGCGCTCGTAGGCGGCGAGGGCGTCCTCGCTCAAGACGCGGGCGATCTCCTCGCGGTCCGAGCTCGCCGCGTCGACCTGGCTCAGGTCCGCGCCGAGCGGCCACAGCTGGCCGGCCTGGGTCTGGAGGCCGCCGAGGTCCCAGTCCTCGAACACCTCGCCCGGCGTGTACTCCTCGACCAGCCGCACCACCACCCCGCCGACCTCCTCGCGGGAAACGTCCGACATGTCGCGCCCCTCGAGGATCTCGCGCCGGTACTTGTAGATCACCCGGCGCT
>JBBPIK010000007.1:0-65661 GCA_038040415.1 Actinomycetota bacterium | reverse complement strand
GCGGATCGACCTCGCAGACGATCACGTGGGCCCCGTGGCCCTTGGCGCGCATCGCCACCCCGCGCCCGCACCAGCCGTAGCCGATCACGACCACGCGAAGGCCGGCGATCAGGACGTTGGTGGCCCTGATCACCCCGTCGAGGGTGGACTGGCCGGTGCCATAGCGGTTGTCGAAGAAGTGCTTGGTCTTCGCGTCGTTGACGGCGATGATCGGATAGCCGAGCTTGCCCTGGCGCTCGAGCGCCTGGAGGCGGATCACGCCCGTGGTCGTCTCCTCGGTGCCGCCGAGAACGCTGGAGAGCTGCTCGGGCCGCTCGCCGTGCAGCACGCCGACCACGTCGGCGCCATCGTCCATCGTGATCTGGGGACCGCGATCGACGACGGTATGGATGTGCCGGTAGTAGGTGTCGTTGTCCTCGCCGTTGATCGCGTAGACCTCGCCGCCGTAGCGGTCAACCAGGGCCGCGGCCACGTCGTCCTGAGTGGAGAGCGGGTTCGAGGCGCAGAGCACCGCCTCGGCGCCTCCAGCGATCAGGGTGCGAACCAGGTTGGCGGTCTCCGTCGTCACGTGGAGGCAGCACCCCAGGGTGATCCCGTCCAGCGGCCGCTCCTTCTCGAAGCGCTCGCGGATCGTTCGCAGCACGGGCATCTGCCGATCCGCCCACTCGACCCGGCGCTGTCCGTCGTCGGCCAAGGCGATGTCGGCGATGTCGTAGCCCTTCTCTGCGGTTGCCAAAGCGGTCCTTTCGGTCGGGATGAGGTGGGAAGGATAGGGGCACGAGGTGCTCGCAGGGCGGATACCGTGAGCGCATGGACGATCCGATCCGGGTCAACGCCGAGGTGGCCGTTCCGCTCTCCGAGGTGGAGTTCCGCACCAGCCGCTCCTCGGGGCCCGGAGGCCAGCACGCCAACGTGACCGCCTCGCGGGTCGAGGCGGTGTTCGAGATCGCCGAGTCAGCCGCGCTCACCGACGAGCAGAAGCGGCGCCTCGCCGCCCGCCACGGCGCGCGCGTCACCGCGGTCGCTCAGGACACCCGCGGCCAGGCCCGAAACCGCGAGCTGGCGCTGGAGCGCTTGCGTGAGAAGCTCGCCGCGGGCCTGGCTGTGCCTCGCAAGCGGCGGTCGAGTAGGCCGACCAGGGCAGCGAAAGAACGACGGCTCCAAGACAAGCGGCGCGCCAGCCGGCGAAAGCGCGAGCGCCAGCCGCCCCCGATCGACGAGTGAGCGGCAGGAGGGCGGGGTAGGGACCCAAGGCGCCGGAGACTCCTCCGTTGGCGCTTTTTAGGACGCATACGGTCGAAAAAGCGCCATGCGCCGGCTACTGCACCCAACGGAGCACGTCGCCTACTCGTAGCTGATCGCCCGGATCACGTCGAGGCGGGCGGCGCGCCGGGCCGGAAGGATCGAGGCGACCAGGCCCAGCACGATGCCTGCGAGGCCGACGTAGACCATGGTCGAGAGCGGCGGGCGGTACTCGACCCCCGGGATGCCGGAGGACAGCCCCTCCAGTAGCGCGTAGCCCAGCCCCGTGCCGACGGCGATCCCGAGCAGGGCGCCGATCAGGCCGATCACGAGGCTCTCGTCGGCGATCGAGCGGCGCACCTGCCAGCGGGAGGCGCCGAGCGCGCGCAGGACCCCGATCTCGCGGGTGCGCTCGATCACCGACATGGTGAGGGTGTTGACGATCCCGAAAAGGCTGGCGAAGATGGCCACGCCGACGATCGCGTAGAAGATCCCGAACTGCTGGTTGACCTGGTCCTCGACCTTCGACTTGAGCTCCTCGTTGGAGAGCACGGCAAGGTTCGGATAGTCGCGGTTGACGATGCGTTCCACCCGGCGGCGCAGGGTGGGACGGGCGGCAGCCGAGGTCGCCTTGAGGGCGAGCTCGGAGTCCGCGGTCACCCCGTAGGCGCCACGCATCGTGCTCAGCGACATGCTCACAGTCTGGCCGCCGAACACCACCGTGTCCACCACCCCAGCCACGCGCGTCCGGCGGGTCCCGGACGGCCCTCGAAGCGTGATCGGGTCGCCCACCCCAAGCCCGGTCTCGTCCGCCCATCCTCTGCCGATCGTCACCCAGCCGCGCTCCATGCGGGCGAACACCTGGGCCCGGGATCCGCCTTCGACGTCGGTCTGGTCCACCTGCTCGTACTGCGCCGGGTCGAACCCCAGCAGGAGGCCGTCCGACCCCTTCTTCTTGGGCGACCCCGGCAGGTCGGTGGTGAACAGGAAGCGCTCGCGCGCGACGACCTTCGCTTCGGGGATGAGGGCGAGGCGATCCCGAAGGCCCTTGGCGATCGTCTGCTGCGGCCCCTGCCCGGGCACGAAGCCGTGCGGCTGAACGGTGAGGTCGCGCGCAAAGCTGCGGTCGAACTCATCGGAGATCGTCCGCAGGAAGCTGGAGCCCAGGCTGTTCACGGCGACGACCAGAGCGAGGCCGACCATCAGTGCGGTGGCAGTGGCGGCCGTGCGCCCTGGATCGGAGCGGGCAGCGTCGGCGGCCAGGCGCCCCTCAACCGGGAACAGCCGGCGAAATGGCCACGACAGGGCCCTGACCAGGGGCCGGATCACGAATGGGGCAACCATTGCGATGCCGAAGAAGATCGCCAGCGTCCCGAGCATCCCGGCGGCCGCGACGATGGTCGTGGTCTCGTCGGCGGCGCCGAGCCAGAAGGCGCCCGCGAGCCCGGGCGGGATCAGCGCGGCGCCGGCAACCGCGCGGCGCGGCCTCAGCTTCGCTCGCAGCCCTTCCGTCCCGAGCACGGCCCTGATCGGCGACGTGCGGCCGGCGCGTCGCGCCGGGTAAAGCGCCCCGAGGACGGCTGTGATGAGCCCTGTCGCCAGGGCGGCGACAGGCGCGAAGGGCGTAAAGGAGAGCTTTCCGACCGGAAAGTCGAGCGTTCGCATCAACTCGATCAATCCCAGCGCCAGCACGACGCCGAGCCCGAGTCCGATGGAGGCGCCGAGGACGCCGAGCAGGGCGGCCTCGCGCAGCACCGATCCGGTGATCCTCCAGCGCCCGGCGCCCAAGGTGCGCAGCATGCCGATCTCCCGCGTCCGCTGGAAGACGGTCATGTTGAACGAGTTGAAGATCAGGAAGCCGCCGACGAACAGGGCCATCGCGGCGAAGAAGTAGAGGATCGCGTTGAAGCCCTGGAGCTGGGACTCGACGTCGGCGCTTTTTTGACCCGGCGTCTCCACCTGGACTCCCTCGGGCAGGCGGTGACGCAGGTCGTCCTGGACCCGGGAGATCGTTTCCTCGCCGCCTGAGACCACGAGGTCCACCTCGTCCCAAACGCGCGGCCTGTCCATCACCCGGCGTGCCGGGCCGAGCGGCATGGTGGCGAAGCCCTGCCCGCCGAAGTCCAGCCCGCTCGAGAACTGGAACAGGCCGACCACCCGCAGTCGCTTGACGCCGGCGGGGGTCGCGAGCCGCACGCGGTCGCCGAGGTCGATCTGGTTGGCGTCCGCCCAGCTTCGCTGTAGATCGACCTCCAGCCCATGGTGCGGCCTGCGCCCCGCGACGGTGCGGGCGTCTGCGAGCTCGGCGGCCCTGGCGCTCTCGCCGGCGACGTTGAGTTGCTGAGCGGCGTCCGACGAGGCCGCGCCGGAGCGATCGACGAGGGTGAAGATGCTGAACACGACTCCCTCAGCCATCTCGACCCCGGGCGTCCTCCGGACCTCGGCCAGCGTCGAGTGGCGGACCCCGTCGCCGCCCACGCCGGAGACGACCAGGTCGGTTCGCCCATAGACCGAGTCGAAGAGGTCGTTGAAGGTGCGGTGGATGGTCGCCGTGAGCAGCAGGACACCGAGGATCATCGCCACGCCGAGCACGATCCCGGCGATGGTCAGCAGCGAGCGCAACCGCCTCGCGCGCACCTGCCGGAACGCGAGGGAGCCGAAGGAGCGCATCAGGTGGCCTGGGGGTCCAGCTCGGCCAGCGCCCTGACCACGCGATCCGTGGAACCCCCCGCCACCTCCCCGGCGAGCCGCCCGTCGCGCAGGAAGACGACACGCCCGGCGGTCGCGGCGACTGCGGGGTCGTGGCTCACTACGACCAGCGTCTGCCCCTCGCTCTCGTTCAGCTCGCGCAAGAGGAGCAGCACGTCGCCGCTGGAGCGCGTGTCCAGGTTGCCGGTGGGCTCGTCGGCGAGCACGATCTCCGGCTCCGTGAGCAGCGCCCGCGCGATCGAGACGCGCTGCTGCTCTCCGCCGGAGAGCTCGCCGGGCAGGTGACCGGCCCGCTCCGCCAGCCCCACGCGGCCAAGCAGCTCCCTCGTCCGCCGGCGCATCTCCTCGTCGCGCCGCCCCGCGATCAGCGCGGGCAGGAGCACGTTCTCCTCAGCGGTCAGTGAGGGCAGCAGGTTGAAGAACTGGAAGACGAAGCCGATCTTCTCCCGGCGAAGCCTGGTCAGCTCGCCGTCGCCGAGCCCGTCATATCGCCTGCCGGCAAGCATGATCTGGCCGGAGCTCGGGCTGTCGAGCGCACCCAGCAGGTGCAGGAGGGTGCTTTTCCCCGATCCCGACGGGCCCATGATCGCGGCCATCTCGCCGCGCTCGATCCCGAGGCTGACGCCGTCCAGGGCGTGGACGGCGGTCTCTCCTTCCCCGTAGACCTTGGTCAGCTCGTGCGTCTGGAGCGCCGGTGTGCCGTCCATGGTCCGAGGCTAGCTGACGCCCGCCGCGCGACTATTCCGAGCGGCCGAGCTCGTCCTTGAGGCGGTCGACCGCCTCGATCGGAGAGGGATCGACTCTCCGGCGAGCAGCGAGATGGAGCGACACGAGGTCCCCCAGCATCACCGCCCATAGCAGGCGCTCGGTGCGGCTCTCGCCCTCGGTCTCAACACGGACGATGGCCGCCGAGTCGGCCTCCACCAGCTTCGCGGTCAGCTCGAAGCGCTGCCTGACGCGCGGGTGCTGGTCACGATCCTCGAGGAAAGCGGCGCTGAGGCGGCCCGATTCGCCCACGCCTCCCCAGCCGACGATCTCGTTGTGATCGGCCTCGGGCAGCTCCGACGCGAACGCGAGCAGCTTTGCGTTCTCATTGATCTGGGTCTTCCAGCGGACCGCAACCGGCACCGTCAGGTCAGCGCCGTAGATCACGGGAATCGACCCCTCCAGCCGCTCGCCGAGCTCCGCAGCGAGCTCGGCGAGCGAGTCGCTGGCCTCCCGCAGGTGGGCCGCGGAGCTGTCGATCTCGGTCCGGATCCCGGGGGCGGCTCCGACCAGCGCGGCCACCTCGGCGGCGACCGCGAACAGGTAGCCAACGGCAGCGCGAGGCTCGAGGCCCGCCGGCAGCCCGATCACGGGGACGCCGTCGCGCCTGGCCGCAGCGGCGAGCTCCCCACCGGTGGTCGCCACGATTCGCCGGGCACCAAGCGCCTCAGCGGCCTCGTAGCAGGCGATCGTCTCCTCGGTGTCTCCCGAGTAGCTCGAGCAGAGCACGGCGCGGTCGGGGAGCATGCTGGAGGGCAGCTCGTAGCTGCGCACGGTGTCGAGCGGCCGGCTGAGGCGGCTTCCGAACGCGACGGCGGCCAGGTCGCCGCCAATCGCCGACCCGCCCATGCCACAGACCACGAGCCCTCCGGCTGCGTCGAACGGCTCCAGCTTCGCCGACTCGACTCGCCACAGCGCGTCCGAGAGCTGCTCGGGAAGGGCGAGGACCCGATCGAGCTGCTTGGAGGGATCGATCGCCCGAATCTCGGCCAGGGAGTCGCTCACGTTGCGACCTCGCCCGGTCCCAGACGCCCCCCCGCGCCGATCTTGACCCCGGCCTCGATCCGCGCTCCCTCGCCGATCACGGCGCCGGCCTCAATCCGCGCTGCCTCGCCGACTTCGACTCCGGGCGCCAGGATCGCCTCGCGGACGCTTGCCAGTCGACCGATCCTGCAATCGCTCAGCACCACCGAGCTGGACACGGTCGCTCCCTCGCCGATCTCGGAGCGGCGGCCAATCACGGCGCGGCCCCCGACCGCCGCGCCGGCCCCGATCGCGACCTGGGTCTGAACCAAGGCGGGCGGGTCGACTCGGGCACCCGAGTCGACCTGCGCGCCGTCCTCGACCAGAAGGCCGGCGCCGTCGAGGCGGGCGCCGACGGCGGTGCGCACGCGGCCCTCGAGGATGTCCCAGCTTGCCTGCAGGTAGCGCTCGGGGGTGCCGATGTCCATCCAGTAGCCCTCCAACCGGTGACCGTACAACCCCTGACCCACCAAGCGCGGGAAGACCTCGTTCTCGATCGAGACCATCTTGCCCGGGGGGATCGACTCGATCAGGCTGCGCTCGAGCACGTAGGCACCCGCGCTGACCTCGTCCGTGTCGATCTGGCCCGGGTCCGGCTTCTCGAGGAACTCGAGCACCTCACCCCGGTCGCTGGCGGGGCTGGCGCCGGGGGCCGTCGGCCCTCCCGCGCGCCGAACGAGGCCGTACGCACTTGGGTCCGCCACCGGAGAGAGCGCCAGGCTGGCCACCGCCCCGTGTTCCTGGTGCCCCCGGAGCAGCGCGCCGAGATCGAGGTCGCTCAACAGGTCGCCGTTGAGCACCAGGAAGCGCTCCCCCAGCAGCCCCTCGTCGGCGGCGAGGCGCAGCGGCCCCGCGGTGCCCAGCGGCTCGTCCTCCTCGATGTAGCGGATGCGAGGCCCCCGCCCGTCGCCTGGGCCGAGCACCTCGCGCAGCGGATCGGCGCCAAAGCCGCACGCCATCACCACCTCGAAAACCCCATGACGGGCAAGCCAATCGACGATGTAGCGGATGAACGGACGGTCCACCAGCGGCAAGGCCGGCTTCGGGCGGGTGAGCGTCAAGGGGCGCAACCGGGTGCCCTCTCCGCCCACCAGGACCAGGGCCTGCATCAGCGCTGCGGTGATCTCGCGCTGCCGTCGTGCTCCTCGGCGTCGCTTGGCGTCCCGCCGCCTCCGTCCGGCCGTCCAATCCCCTCGTAGGTGAAGCCGGCCGCGCGCAGCCTCTCGGGATCGAGGAAGTTGCGCCCATCGATCAGCAGCGGGTTGGCCATCCGTCCCGCGAGCGATGGCCAATCGAGCTCGGCGAACTCGGGCCACTCGGTGACCAGGATCGCCGCGTCAGCGCCCTCCAGAGCCTGCTCCGGAGAATCGCAGAACTCGACGCTGGGTAGAAGCTCGCGCGCCGGTCGCTCGGCCACGGGATCGTAGCCCCGCACGCGGGCGCCCTCGCCCTCCAGGCGCGAGGCGAGTACGAGGCTCGACGCTCCGCGCATGTCGTCGGTGTCGGGTTTGAAGGCAAATCCCAGCAGTGCGATCCTCCTACCCGCCAGGGAGCCCAGGTGCTTCTCCAGTTTTCCGATCACGCGCCGCTTCTGGAGCTCGTTGACCTCGATCACGGCATTGAGAAGTTGAAAGTGGTAACCGCTGTTCCCGGCGAGCTGCTTAAGGGCGGAAACGTCCTTCGTGAAGCAGCTCCCGCCGTAGCCGATTCCCGCCCGCAGGAAGCTGGGCCCGATTCGCTGGTCGAGGCCCATCCCTCGAGCGACCTCTGTGACATCGGCGCCGTACTCCTCGCAGACATTGGCGATCTCGTTGACGAACGAGATCTTGGTGGCGAGGAATGCGTTCGACGCCAGCTTGATCATCTCGGCCGAGGCGACGTCGGTCCGCACCAGCTCCCCCCCCAGCGGCCGGTAGATCTCCTCGACGGCGTCGGCCGCCCACTCGTCGCCGGAATCGGCGCCGATCACGACCCGGTCCGGGTGCAGGAAGTCGTCGATCGCTGAGCCCTCCTTGAGGAACTCCGGGCAGGAGACGTAGGCGAGCCCGGGCGCGTCGCGACGGATCGCCCTTCCGGTGCCCGCCGGCACCGTGCTCTTCATCACCAAGGCGTGATCGCCGTCGCCACTGAGCTTCGAGACGACCTCCAGCACGCGAGACAGATCGGCGTCGCCGGAATAGGTCGGAGGGGTGTCCACGCAGCAGAACAAGAGCCGCGCTCCCTCCAAGGCCTCCGACATCTCGACCGTGAACCGAAGGCGCTCCCGGTTGCGCTCCAAGAGCTCCCCTATGCCCGGCTCGTGGATCGGCACCTCGCCCCGGCTCAGGGCATCGACCTTCGCGGCATCGACGTCCATGGCGATCACGCGGTGCCCGAGCTCCGCGAAGCAGGCGGCCGTCACCAGGCCCACCCAGCCAACTCCGATAACGCCGATGGATCGCTCTTCGCTCATCTCAGCTTTGACAATGATCGCGGCTGCGGGCCTGCGACGCGGCTAGCCCGTGTAGTTGCGCGTCGACTCGGCGATGCCGAACATCTGGCCGGGGGTGAGCACGGTGAGCAGCGTGTTGTCGACCCAGTAGGAGCCATTCTCGGTCTTCCAACCCACGAACCGCAGCCGACCCCCGTCCCAGGACAGCAGGTACTCGCGCCCGTCGATCGTCCTCCTCTCGCTGGGGGATTCGAGAATCGGCGGATCCTTCCAGTCCGTCCCGGAGACCCCGTAATAGGCCGTGTACCCCTGGGTGGGCAGCGCCGCCACGAACTTGTAGCCGTCGTATTTCTGGTCGCCCGGACCGTCAATCGGGAAGGCGCGGGAATCGTCGGTCAGGACGGAGCCCGGCGCCAGCTTCGTCGGGTAGTGGATCGGGAAGTCGAGCATCGGCTTGCCGCTCTTCGTCAGCACGCCCGCCAGCTTGGCGGCGAACTCCTCTCCGGATACGCCGGTCAACGACGAGTCGACCAGGGGCGGCGGGGCCGGCGGCTTGTCGCCCCCCTTCTTCGAAGGCTTGCCCTTCGAGCCGCCCTCCGCGGGCTCCTGCTCCGGGGCCGGCGGGGACTCCCCCACAAACCGCGTCACGGCCTCCTGGATCGCCGACTCGGACGCGGTGACGTAGGAGGCGGTCGGGCCGCCCAGGTTCGCCGGGAAGTGGATCTGGACCACCGAGGCGCCGGCGGCCCCTATGAACAGCTTCCCGAGGCTGACCAGGTCGGTCTCGTTCTCGATGTCCGAGGTCACGTACCGCTTGAGGATTTCGATCAGCTCATTGCGGTCCTTGACGATCTTCGAGGCCGGCAGCTGCTGGCGCGCTTCCCGCAGGAACTCCTGCTGACGCGCCGCCCGCACCAGGTCGTTGTCCTCGTGGCGGTAGCGAACGTATTGGAGCGCGTTGAAGCCGCACATCCGCTGATAGCCGGCGGGGACGTCGATTTCCGCGTACTGCTCGCTGGCCGCCAGGCCGAGGTTGGAGTGGTAGTAGTGGTGGTCCACGTCAACGTAGACGCAATCGATTGCGTTGACCGCATCGGCGAAGCCGTTGAAGTCGACGTTGACGACGTGGTTGATGTTGTCCAGGCCCGTGAGCTGCTTGACGACCTTCAGGGCCAGCTTCGGGCCGCCGTACGAGTAGGCGGCGTTGAACCTGTCGATCCCCTGGCCCGGGATGTTGACCTTGAGGTCGCGCGGGATCGACATCACCGTGATCTGCTCCGGCGCCACCCGGAGCAGGATCGTGGTGTCCGAGCGGCCGAACTCATCCGTGGGGCGCTCGTCCGAGCCGAGGATCAGGATCGTCTGCGGGTTGCCCGGATCGGCAACCTCGAGCTGGCTGTGGACCGACGGCAGCCCGCCCAACCCGCGGGCTATTCCCTTGAGGTAGACGAGCAGGCTGACCGCCGTCGCAGTCGTCATCGCGACGATGATCAGCAGCGAGCCGGCGAGGAAGCGGGGCCAAAGCCCCCGTCCGGGCGCCTGCTCGTCATTGGTGGGTGCCTCGGGCTCGGCGGCGGGAGGGGGCTGGGCGGGCGGCTCCGGCTCAGGCTCGGCTGCGGGAGAGGCTTCGGCGGGGGCGGGTGCAGTCGGCGCGGTGTCGGCGGGGGCCCCCACGCCAAGGGCGGCGACGTGCTCGGCGGTCCGCGCCCGCAGCCCGGCGAGCGCGGCCTCGCGCGCGGCCTCCCGGTCGGCAAGGGCCGGGGTGTCGGTCTCCTGGGTGGCCTGGCTCGGCGCCGGGTCCGGCTCGGCGTCGGGGTTGAGCTCCTCGGCTAGCTCCTCCTCGGCTAGCTCCTCCTCGTCCAGCTCGTCGGCGTCGAGCTCTTCCTCCAGCTCCCCTTCGTCGGCGCCGGGGGTCGGGTCCTCACCGTGCTCTTCGCCGTGCGGCGGTTGCTCCTCGGGGGAGCCCCGCGCTCGGCCTGCCCAAGTCGCCGGCGGCGGCGCCTCCGGCTTGTCGTCGCGGGGATCGCTCAACCGTCGCCCGCTCCGGAGATGTCACCGGCCCCGCCGGCGAGTGCGCGTGGGAGTCGGGTGACGAAGTCCACGATCGCCTGCCGGTAACCGGCCAACGAGGGAATCGACACCCACTCTTCGGGGCCGTGGTGTCCGCCGCCGACGGGCCCGAACTCGACCGCCGGGATGCCCACACGCAAAAACGAGACCGCGTCCGAGGCCCCGTCGCGGCCGACGACTCCCCGGGACTGGCCGTCGCTGTGCGGGGCCGCCGCTGCGCGCAGGGCCTGCACGTATGGCAGGTCGGGGTCGACCATGACCGGCGGGCGCGAGAAAGTCGACACCACCCGCGCGCCGGGGAGATCGGCGACCTCCGTGAGGATGTCGTCCGGGTCCTGCTCAGGCAGATAGCGCACGTCCACGTCTATGAAACAGGTGTCGGGGACCTTGTTCAGGGCGTCGCCGCCGAGGATGCGGCCGAGGTTTATCGACGGACGGTCGAAGAGCTCAGAGCTCCGGCTCGCAAACGGTAGCGCCTCGAGTTCACGGAACACCTCATAGGCACGCAGGATGGCGTTGTCGCCGAGCCACGGAGTGGCTCCGTGAGCGGCGTGTCCCAGCACCTGGATCCGCATGGCGAGCACTCCCTTGGCGGCCACACCGACCTGCATGTCGGTGGGCTCCCCGGTGATCGCGAAGTCGCCGAGGAAGCCCGCCTCGACCAGGCGGTCGCCCCCTCGGTCCGTCTCCTCCTCGGACTCCTCGTCGGGAACGATCCCCATTCGCACTCGCACCTGGCCCTGTCCGCGCAGATCGGCGAGCGCCAGCAGCAGGCAGGCAAGCGCACCCTTCATGTCGTAGGCGCCGCGCCCGTGCAGCCGCTCTCCCTCACGCCGCGGGGTGAACTGCTCCGGCCGCCCCGGGACCACGTCGAGATGGCCGTGGAGCAACACGGTCCGCGAAGCGTCCTGCGGCCCCACCTCCGCCATCGTCACCGGGAGATCGCGAACCCCGATCTGGCGCGCCACGATGTCGCGCGACTCCAACCAGCCCTTGACGAACCCCGCGCACAGCTTGATGCCCTCCGCGTTGGAGGTGTCGTAGCGGATCAGCTCTTCGGTCAGCGTCTGCTCTTCCATCACCGCGGCAGTATGCAGTTCGCGTCAGGCGGCCGTGCCCCTCCGCGGTCCGCCCCCCGTCAGCCGCCTGCCTGCTTTAGGTCTGCTCGGCTATTTCCAGGAACGCCTCGAGCCGGCGCTGCTCGCGCTGGGCGCCCTCGTGCGTGGCAGACCCCTCCTCGGCTTCGTCCACACTGCGCTGCGCATCGTCGAGGCGCTCGCGCAGCTCGCGGGCGTCGAGCTGGTCGGGTGGGATCGCCTCGGCGATCAGCACCCGGGCGCGGTTGGCGAACACCTCCAGCCAGCCCTCGCCCTGGGCGTACCGCTCGATCTCCGAATCGGAGACGTGGAGCCGCAGCTCGGCCGGCACCAAGCGGGCGACCATCGGGATGTGCCGGGCGAGGATCCCCACCTCCCCCACGGCCGTCCGGGTCGAGAGCTGCACGAGCTCGCCGTTGAACACCTCGCCCTCGGGCGTCAACACCTGCGCCTCGAGCTTGTCGTGGCCGTCAGCCACTAAGCCGGGGCCTCCTCCTTCTCACGCCCCTCCTCCTCGGCCCGCACCTCGGCCGCGACCCGCTCGCGCTCGACCCCCTCGTCTGGATCCGCCTTCTCCTCGGTGCCGCTGACCTGCTCGATCGGGCCCTTCATGTAGAAGGCGCTTTCCGGCAGGTCGTCGTACTTGCCGTCGAGGATCTCGCGGAAGCTGCGCACGGTGTCGCCCACGGGCACGTACTCGCCGTCGCGGCCGGTGAACTGCGAGGCGACGAAGAACGGCTGCGAGAGGAAGCGCTCGATCTTGCGCGCCCGATTGACCGCCACCTTGTCCTCGTCGGAGAGCTCGTCGATGCCCAGGATGGCGATGATGTCCTGCAGCTCCTTATAGCGCTGGAGCACCTCCTGGACGTCGGTCGCGGTCGTGTAGTGCTCCTCGCCGACGATGTCCGGCTTGAGGATCGTCGAGGTCGAATCGAGCGGGTCGACCGCCGGGTAGATCCCCTTCTCCGAGATCGCGCGCGACAGCGTCGTCGTGGCGTTCAGGTGCGCGAACACCGATGCCGGAGCCGGGTCGGTCAGGTCGTCCGCCGGGACGTAGATCGCCTGGATCGAAGTCACCGACCCCTGCTTCGTCGAGGTGATCCGCTCCTGCAGCTCGCCCATCTCGGTTTCCAAGGTGGGCTGGTAACCGACCGCAGAGGGCATCCGCCCGAGCAGAGCCGAGACCTCGGACCCCGCTTGGACGAAGCGGAAGATGTTGTCGATGAACAGCAGCACGTCCTGCCCGCCCTGCTCACGGAAGTACTCGGCCATCGTCAGCCCAGAGAGGGCGACGCGAAGCCTCGCGCCCGGAGGCTCGTTCATCTGCCCGAAGACCAGCATCGTCCGGTCGAGCACGCCGGACTCCTTCATCTCCAGCCAGAGGTCGTTGCCTTCGCGGGAGCGCTCGCCGACGCCGCAGAAGGCCGAGCGCCCCTCGTGCTCCTCGGCGATGTTGCGGATCAGCTCCTGGATCAGCACCGTCTTGCCGACGCCGGCGCCGCCGAACAGGCCCACCTTGCCGCCCTTGGCGTACGGGGCGAGCAGGTCGACGACCTTGATCCCGGTCTCGAGAATCTCCTGGGTCGGGGTCAGGTCCTCGACCTCGGGCGCCGGGCGATGGATCGGCCACCGGGTTTCCGCCTTGACCTCGTCGCCTTGATCGATCACCTCGCCTAGCAGGTTGAAGATCCGCCCGAGGGTCTCGTCACCCACGGGAACCGTGATCGGCCCGCCGGTGTCGACCACCTGCTGGCCACGGCGCAGGCCGTCGGTTGCGTCCATGGCCACGGCGCGTACGCGATCGTCGCCGAGATGCTGCTGGACCTCACAAACCAACACCGTCGAGTCCTCGTCGCCACCGCGCGAGAGATCTATGGTGAGCGCGGTGTAGATCTCGGGCAGCTCGTCTGCGAATAGCACGTCGACCACCACCCCGGTCACCTGTTCGATCGTGCCGACGTTTTGCTTACTCGAACGTTTCCCGTTGCTCTCAGCCACTGATTTCTCCTCAATCACTCGAACTACACATGCCGCTCACGATGCCTATGGCATCGTGCCAACTCACCCGAGCGCTTCCGCGCCGGAGACGACTTCAAGTATCTCCTGCGTGATCTCCGCCTGACGGACCCGGTTCATCTCCAGGGTCAGGTCGGCGATCATGTCCTGCGCATTCTCCGCCGCGCTGCGCATCGCGGTCATCCGCGCCCCGTGCTCTGACGCCGCCGACTCCAGCAGCGCCCGGAAGACCGAGAGGTCGACGTACTCCTCGAACAGCTTCGGGAGCAGCTCCTCGGGCTCGGGCTCGTAGTCCCAGTAGGCGCGCTCGTGCGCTTCGGCAAGCTCCGGGTCGGCCGGCTCCTCGGGCTCGGGCAGGCCCTCGCCGAAGACCTCCGCCCGCTGCAGCGGCAGCAGGGTCTGGCGGCGCACGTATTGGGTCAGCGGCGAGACGTAGCGGTTGTAGACCAGCTCGACGCGGTCGAGCTCCTCGTCGGCGTAGGCGGTGGTCAGGTCGCGGGAGATCTCCCGCGCGTCGGAGAACGCGGGCCGGTCAGTGAAGCCGACGTAGGAGTTGACCACGTTCTCGCCGCGAAAGCTCATCGTGGAGTTGCCGCGCCGGCCGACGACCGCAAATCGCACCTCGGCGCCCTGGCCTTCGAACTCGCGACGCAGCCGCACCCCCTCGCGCACGATGTTGGTGTTGAACGAGCCGGCCAGGCCGCGGTCGCCCGTGATCAGCGCGACCCCGACCTCCCGCGTCTGCTCGCGCTCCTGGAGCAGCTTCACGTGCCCGATCTCGCCGCTCGACGCCTCCGCGACCTGGCGCGTCATCTTGCGGATCGCCTGCGCGTATGGGCGCATCGCCGCGATCCGCTGCTCGGCGCGGCGCAGACGCGCGGCGGCCACCATCTCCATCGCCCGCGTGATCTTGTGGATGTTCTTGACGGACGAGATCCGGTTCTTGACTTCCTTCTGGGTGGCTATGCGGTGACCTCCTCGGGCTCCTGCTCGGCCGGCTCCTCGGCGTCCTCGCCGCCCTCCTCGGCGGTCCGCCCCGGCCTCGCGTGCTCCTCCTCAGAGCGGACCCGATCCGACTCGCCCTCCTCGAGCGGCTGTCCCTCGGCGTCGAAGTCGGGGCCGAAGTCGTCGATCGCCTCGGCGATCGCGTCATCCAGGGCATGCTCGTCCGAGTCCGAGAGCTCCCCGGAGTCGCTGATGCTCTGCATCAGGTCCTTGTTCTCCGACTTCAGGCGGCCGAGGAGGTTGTCCAGGAACGCCTGCACCCGATCCGTCTTGATCCGGTCGAGGTAGCCGGCGGTGCCGGCGTGGATCGAGGCCACCTGTTCCGCGACCGAGAGCGGGCTGCGCTCGTTCTGGTTCAACATCTCGACCAACCGCTCCCCACGCGCGAGCTGCTTCTGCGTTTCGGGATCCAGCTCGGAGCCGAACTGCGCGAACGCCTCGAGGTCACGGTACTGGGAGAGGTCGAGGCGCAGCTTGCCGGCAACCTTTCCCATCGCCTTCGTCTGCGCGTTGCCTCCCACCCGCGAAACCGAGATTCCGACGTTGATCGCAGGTCGCACCCCCGAGTAGAAGAGGTCCGACTCGAGGAAGATCTGGCCGTCGGTGATCGAGATCACGTTGGTGGGGATGTAGGCGGAGACGTCGTTCGCCTGCGTCTCGATGATCGGCAGCGCGGTCAGCGAGCCGCCTCCGAGATCGTCGTTGAGGCGCACTGCGCGCTCCAGCAGCCGGGAGTGCAGGTAGAAGACATCGCCCGGGTACGCCTCGCGCCCCGGCGGGCGCCGCAGTAGCAGCGACATCTGCCGGTAGGCGAACGCGTGCTTGGTGAGGTCGTCATAGATGCAAAGCGCGTCGCGGCCGTTGTAGAGGAAGTGCTCGCCCATCGCGCAGCCCGCGTAGGGGGCCATGTACTTGATCGGCGCCGCCTCGTCGGCGGGCGCCGCGACGATGATCGTGTTGTCCAGCGCACCGTGCTCGTCGAGCAGCTCGACGACTTGGACCACGGTCGACATCCGCTGGCCGATCGCGACGTAGATGCAGACCAGGTCCTTGTCGCGGTTGTTGATGATCGTGTCGAGCGCGATCGCGGTCTTGCCGGTCTGGCGGTCGCCGATGATCAGCTCGCGCTGGCCGCGGCCGATCGGGATCATGCCGTCGATCGCCTTGAGCCCCGTCTGAACAGGCGTGTTCACGGGCTGGCGCTGGACGACACCCGGCGCCTTGAACTCGGCCGGCCGCGTTTCGGTCGTGTTCACGTCGCCCCTGTCGTCGAGCGGGCGTCCGAGCGGGTCGACGAGGCGACCGAGCAGCTGGTCGCCGACCGGAATCTCGAGCAGGCGACCGGTGCGCTTCACCGTGTCGCCCTCCACCACCTTGTCCCACTCGCCGAACAGGACCACCCCGACGTTGTCCTGCTCGAGGTTCAAGGCCAACCCCGTGACGTCGTGGGGAAACTCGAGCATCTCCAGCGACATGCAGTTGTCGAGCCCGTGGACGCGGGCTATGCCGTCGGCCACCGAGAGCACCGTCCCGACCTCGGAGAGATCGGCGGCGTCGGTCTCCAGTCCCTCGATCCGCTCGCGCAGGATCTTGGCTATCTCGTCGGGCTTGATTTCCACGTTTGTCTAGCTCCTAATCTCTTTGAATCTCTTGCGGCCGCCTGCGGCGGCCTCACATGCTGCTTTCGGGGCTATAGCCCCTCACCACCCCCTATGCGCCTGCGGCGGCCTTACGTGCTGCTTTCGGGGCTAAAGCCCCTCACCGCCGTCCTCAGTCTTTCCAGCTTGCTGCGGAGGCTCGCGTCGAGCACCATGTTGCCGACCCGCAGCCGGAGGCCGCCGAGGATCCCCTCGTCGACCTCAGTGCGAAGGTCGACCGTGCGCTTGGTCTGACGCTCGATCTCGGCGCCGACGTTCTCAACCAGCCCCGGGTCGAGCTCGATGGCGCTCGTCAGCGTCACCTCGAGGCGTCTGCTCGCTTCCGCCCAGAGTTTGTCGAACCGATCGCGGATGCGGAAGATCGCCGGCGTCCGGTGCTTCTCGGCGAGCAGCTCGAGGAAGTTGATCAGCTCGGGCTCGGCGCCTGACACCGCGCGGGAGATCCCCTCGCGCTTCTCGGCCGAGGAGAAGTAGGGGCTGAAGAGGAAGACCTGCAGGTCGCGATTCTCCGCAACAGCTTCGGCGAACTCGTCCAGCTGCTCGTGAATCGCATCGAGCTTGTCGTTGTCGCGTGCGGCCTCGAACAGGGCCTCGGCGTATACGCGAGCAATCTCCTCCACTAGCTCTCCGAGCCTCCGTTGCCCGCCAGGGTCGAGAAGTCGACCTCCGCCAGCGCCTCGTCGATCAGGCGCTTGTGGTCCTCGGAGTCGAGCGCCTTGCGGGTCACCTTCTCGGTGGCGAGCACCGTGAGGTCGGCGACCTCCTTGCGGATCCGCTCCAGCGAGCGGCGAGTCTCGATCTCGATATCGCGGCGCGCCGCCGCCACCAGCTCCTCGCGCTTCTCCTTGCCCTCGGAGACCGCCTCGGCCGTCGCGGCGTCGGCCGCCTTGCGAGCCCGCGCCACGATGTCCTCCGCCTGCTCGCGAGCCTCCTTGAGGCGCTCGCGGTACTCCTTCAAGAGCTCATCGGCCTCCTGCCGCTGTTTCTCGGCCGCCTCGATGCTGTCGCGAATCGCGTTCGCCCGCTTCTCCAGCGCCTCGCCGATCCTCGGCAGGGCAACCCTGCTCAGCACCCACATCGTGAACGCGAACAGGACCAGGGTCCAGATCATCAGCCCCAGGGCCGGGGAGACCAGGAAGCTGCCTCCCTCGTCCGCTCCGCTCTCGGCCTGCGCGAGGAGCACAGCCGCTGCTATGTCACCGAGCTCGGCCAAGGCTTAGAGGAAGAAGGCGATCAGGCCGAAGATGAAGGTGTAGAAGGCGACCGCCTCGGTCAGCGCGAAGCCAAGCCAGCGGATCGCCTGAAGCTCGTCCTTCATCTCCGGCTGCCGGGCCACCGACTCGATCTCCTTGCCGAAGATGATGCCGATGCCGATGCCCGCCCCGATCGAACCGAGGCCGGCGCCCACGCCCAGTGCGATCGCCTTGCCGGCGTCCGTGATGCCGGCGTCGGTGATTCCTTGGCTGGCTTCTTGGGCAATCGGAAGCAACAGATCCATTAAGAGCTCCTTCTTTAGTGACTTTCGGCGGTCGCACCGCCGATGTAGATCGCGGTGAGCATCGAGAAGATAAACGCCTGCAGGGTGGCGATCAGGCCAAGCTCCAGGACGAAGAACGCGAAGGCCAGCGGGAAGGTCAGCGCGCCCAGCGCGGCGAGGCCGAGCAGCACCGCCAACCCACCCCCCATGAACAAGAGCAGCAGGTGGCCGGCGAGGATGTTGGCGAACAGCCGGACCGAGAGCGAGATCAGGCGCACGAAGTGCGAGATCACCTCGATCACGAAGATCAGCCCCTTGCCCACCGGGTTCATCTCCTCCAGGCCGGGCGGCAGCCAGCTTCTGAAGTAGGGGAGGAAGCCCTTGGCGCGGATGCCCTCCACGTTGTAGGAGATCCAAACCAGGAGGGTCAGCGCCAGCGGCACCGAGATGTTGGCGGTGGCGGCGTAGATCGCGAAGGTCGGCAGCTCCAGGCCGAAGACGTTCACCGTCTCGTGCGTGTTCGTGGGCAGCGGCAGGTAGCCGATCACGTTGGAGAACCAGATGAAGAAGAACAGGGTGGCCAGGAAGGGAAACCACCTGGTCGCGACCCGCTGGTCCAGGTTGGTGCCGGTGATGTTGTTGCGGGTCAGGTCGTAGGCCAGCTCGACTATGAGCTGCACGCGGTTGGGCTTCTGCTGCATGCGCCGCGAGATCCAGACCATGACGAAGATCGTCAGGGCGCTCGCCAGCACCAGGTAGAAGACGGCCCGGTTGATGCTGAAGTCGATGCCCCCCACCTTGATGCTGAGCCACGCGTCGAGCTTGAACTCGTCCTGGGGCTTGAACTCCTCGTTCTTGCCGTCGTTGCCGAAGATCACCAGGAGCAGGATCGCCACCAGCAGGTACCCACCCACGCCCAGCAGCACCTTGGTGCGGGTCCTCATCGGGGCCTTCGCCCTCTGGCGATCAATGGGCTCCCTGGGGCGCGAGCAGCCGGATCGCGAACTGGGCCGCCAGGTAGACGGTGAACAGCGCGGCCGACAGCAGCGCCGCCGCAAGCCCCGCCTCGCGCTCGGCCAAGCCGACGAGCAGGACAGCGAGCGCGATCAGCCACACCCGCGCCAGGGTGGAGCCCGCCATGATCCCCAGCGCCTCCCTGCGGTCGCCGCGCCGCTCGGCGCGCGTGACGCGCCGCGAGGCGACGATCTGGATCACGCGCTGTAAGAGCCACACCCCGGCGGCCACGGCGTACCCGCCGAGCGGCCAGCCGGCAAGCAGGAAGACGGGCAGGGCGAGCGTCAGCAGGACCAGGTCGGCGTAGCCAACCGCCTGGGTGGCCCGCCCGCCACCCTCCATCCGGTCAGACCCTTCTAAAGCGAGCGTGGACAAGGGCAAACCCCACCATGACCCCCACGAACAGCCCCACGAGGCCGGCCGGGACCGCAAGGTCCACAAGCGTGCCGAGCCCGAAGCCGGCGGCTGCGCAGGCGACCATCGTGCCCAGCAGAAGGCCTCCAGCGGCGGCGGCGTCCGCCCTCCCAGGAGGGCTCTCGGTCATCCGGGCTCTCGAACTCGGGGCGGGGGGGCAATTTGGGTCGATTTGGCGCCTAAGACACTGATGGCCGCTCAGGCCCGGCGCAGGCCGGTTCCAGGCGGCGCGCGGCGAATATATCCGAAAGCGCGCCTTTCCGGACCCGCCCGGCGAGACCTCATGGGACGGGTTCTTGCCGCATACCGGCAGTAACCCGGCCACCAACCGTCGTAGCCGGCCGCATCACCTCTGCTCGACCGCTTCGAACTCCCCCGTGTCGGGGTCGATCGCCTCGAACTCGCCGGTCTCGGGGTTGATCGCGGCGAAGCTGCCCGTCTCGAGCTCGCGTGCGACCCCGGCATCCACCTCCTCCGGCGCGGGCGCGGCCGGGCCCCTCAAGCCGACGAGCTGACGCAGGCGGAAACGGCGGAGCTTGAGGATCTCGAGCAGCATCACCAGGTACACGCTCGCGGCGATCGCGGTCAGGCCGCAGGCCACGATCACGACCGTCCAGACGGCATCGAAGTTGCCGTGGTTGTCGCTGTAGGGGACGAAGCGAAGCGCAAGCGCCAGCCCGGCCAGCACCGACGCCCAGCCGTAGAGGTAGAGCACGGTGCGTCGCTGAGAGAAGCCGATGTTCGCCATCCGATGGTGAAAATGCCAGCGGTCGGCCGCGTACACGGGGCGTCCGTACTTCAGCCGCTTGGCGATCACGAAGCCGCCGTCGAGGATCGGCACTGCAAGCACGATCAACGGGAAGAACAGGGCGACCACGGCGTTCGTCTTCAGCGCACCGATGACGGCGACCGTGGCGAGCAGGTAGCCGAGCAGGTTGGACCCCGTGTCCCCCATGAAGCTCGACGCGGGCGGGAAGCCGTGCCGCAGAAAGCCCAGCGAGGCGCCGGCAGTGGCCGCGGCGAGCACCCCGGCCGAGGGACGATCGAGCGACAGGGCGATGACCGCGAACGTGGCTGCCGAGATCACACAGACTCCTGCGGCGAGCCCGTCGACGCCGTCGGTGAAGTTGATCACGTTCATCACCGCGACGAAGGCGAGCACGGTCAGTATGTGGCCCACCTTGACGTGGCCGAGCAGGATGACGTCACGGAACAGCACCTCGTCCAGCTGGACGCCGCCCACAAACGGCAGGGTGAAGTCGCTGACCCAGACGCCGTTGAAGACCGGGATCATCGCGGCGACGAACTGGCCGGCGAGCTTCGCGCCGGCGGGCAGGTCGAAGATGTCGTCGAGCAGGCCCACGGCGGCGATCACGGCGGCGCCGGCCAGGATCGCCCTGGTCAGCGGCGTCCAGGGCAGGAACAGGGCCCCGGCGACAAGCGCTCCGCAGAAGATCGCCAGGCCGCCCAACTTGGGCATGGGGACCTGGTGCAGGCTGCGCTCCCGGGGCTCGTCGATGGCGTTCAGCCGCCGCGCCGCGGTCTCGGACAGGGGCACGAGCAGCCAGGCGATCGACACGGCCACCAAGAAGGCGAACACTCCGTCGATCGCGTCGGGTCTTCCGTCAACCAGCATCTAGGCCTGGCGCGAGGGTATCCGACGCTCCCGAAGGCTAATTAAGCGGGATGGGTCCCCTTTACCCGACCGTGCCCAGGACGAGGTCGACGAGCAGCGACGGGTCCCGCAGCGTCGCCTGGCCGTTGCGGGCGCTTCGCTTCTCGAGCTCGAGGGCCCCGGAGTCGGTGAGCAGGCGCAGGCGTCCGGAGCGAATCAGCGCCTCGTCGACGCCGCCGAGCCTGCCTTTGAAGGTGGTGTAGACCGGCGTGCCCAGTGCCGCCGCCTCGCGGTTCATCGTCCCTCCGGCCGAGACGACGAGATCGGCAAGCGCGACCAGGCTCTGTGCTTCCACGGCCCGCTCGGCGACGATCACCGAAGGCAGGTCGAGACTCTCCAGGTGGGTTCGCTGGGCGTCCGTGCGGGGCAGGACCACGGCGTGGACCCGGGAGTCGCTGCCGAGGCGCTCGATGACCTGGGGAAAGAGCGGATTCGACTTGCGGTGGTACAGCGAAACGTCGGGTGGCGGCCTGACGATGACCACGACGCGCTGCGTGTCGACGCCGAGCCGTTCGAGCACGCCGGGGTCGGGCTCGAAGGCGGCGAGGTAGTACTCCTCCTTCAGCCCCGGATACTGGCGAAGCTTCTCGGGCCCCACTCCGAACCGCCGCAGCCGCTCGGGTGGAACGGTGTCGGGGAAGATCACGCGGGTAGCGAGCCGGCACGCGATGCGGTGCTGGGTGATCGCGAACTCGTAGTCGTGCATGTTGACCTCGGGGATCCCGAGCGACCTCGCGGCCATGGCGAGGTCGTAGGAGCCGTGGGCGAGGGCAAGCTCGAAGCCCCGGCCCTTCCCGAACCGGCGCATCATCGGGGTGCGCTGCATGAGCCTCACCAGCTTGCCGGCCCGGGACGCGCCGCCGTGGCGCCCGATCGGGGTGTGCTCAATGCCGTGGAGCTCCAGCAGCTCCTGCGTTTGGGCATACTCGCGGGAGGTCACCTCGACCTCGTGGCCGGCGTCGCGCAAGCCGGTGATGATCGGCCTGAGCACGAGGACGTGCGCCGGCGCGCTCATGTCCACCCAGATCCTCATCCGGATCCCGCGGGAGGCTATTGGACGCAAGTGCGCCAGACGCGACGCAGTAGCCTGCCGTCGCGTGCGCGTCCACCTACTCGACGGGACTTACGAGCTGTTCCGTCACTTCTTCGCGGTGCCGTCGCACCGTGACCCGGGCGGCACCGAGGTGGGCGCGGTGCGGGGGGTGCTCGGCACCGTGCTCACGATCCTCGAGGACGGCGCCACCCACCTCGGGGTGGCCACCGACCACGTGATCGAGTCGTTTCGCAACGAGCTGTGGCCCGGCTACAAGACGGGCGCCGGCGTCGAGGCTGATCTCTTGGGGCAGTTCCCGTTGCTGGAGGAGGCGATCGAGGCGCTTGGCGTTCGCGTTTGGGCAATGGTCGAGCAGGAAGCCGACGACGCGTTGGCCGCGGCCGCCGCCCTTGCCGCCGCCGACGACCGGGTCGAGCAGGTGCTGATCCTGACGCCCGACAAGGACCTCGCGCAGTGCGTGGCGAAGGCGCGAGTGGTGCAGCTCGACCGCCGCAACCGCAAGCTGTTCGACGAGGCAGGCGTGCGCGAGAAGTTCGGCGTCGGCCCGGCCTCGATTCCCGACTGGCTCGCGCTCGTGGGCGACAGCGCCGACGGCTTCCCCGGCCTCCCCGGCTGGGGCGCCAAGTCGGCGTCGGCCGTGCTCGCCCGCTACGAGCACCTGGAGGCGATCCCGGAGCACGCGATCGGCTGGGACGTGAGCGTACGCGGGCCCGTGAAGCTGGCCGCGACGCTGGCGGGGCAGCACGAGCTCGCGATGCTGTTCCGCGATCTCGCCACCCTGCGCATCGATGCGCCCGTCGGGGCGGTGGACGACTGGCGATGGCAAGGGCCGGCGCCCGCGCTGGATGAGTGGGCTGAGCGGCTCGGCGCCCCCGGGATCGTGAAACGCGCTCGTCGCCTGGCGGAGCTCCGTCAGAGCTGACGGCGCTCTATGCGTCCTGCGGGCGGCTGTAGGTGTGCCAGTAGAGCACCGGGCCCTGGCCGAAGGCGCCGCGGCGGTTGAGCTCCAGGAGCGCCGCCGCCGCCTTCGCCGTGTAGACCGGCTCCAGCACCACGTCCTCGCGCTCGGCGAAGAGCTCGATGGCCCACTCGGCGGCCGGCGTGGAGTGGCCGTAGCCGGGGCCGAGCCAGCCGCGCTCAAGCGTCAGGTCGGCGGCCGCCGCCTCAACCTGCCCGACGTCGGCGCCTCGCTTTCGCAGCAGGCGCAGGGTGCGGCCGGCCAGCCTGGCGACGGTTCGCTCGTCGACCCGGGTCAGGTCATTGACCAGCACGCAGACGAGGCGCGAGCGCAGGCCGGCGAGCTTCAGGCCGGCGAGCAGCCCGGCCGCGGTGCCGCCGCTGCCGAGGGGCACGACGATGTGCGAGGGCTCCGGCAGCTCGCCGGCCTCCACCTGCTGGGCGAGCTCGAGCGCCGCCTCGACGTAGCCGACGCAGCCCAGGGGCACCGATCCGCCGGGGCGCAGGAAGTAGGGGAGGTTCAGGGGTGCGCTGGCGCGCCTCAGCATCAGCGAGGCTGCGAGCGCGTAGGCGCGCGCCACTCCGTCGGCGAGATGCAACTCGGCGCCGCCGGCGCGCATCCGCTCGAGCTGGCGGCGGACGTGCTCGGTCTCGGGTTGAGGCACCAGCACGAGCACCGTCCGCATCCCAAGCCGGCGGGCGAACAGGGCGGTGGCCAGGCCGTGATTGGTGCCCAGCGCCCCGCCGGTGAGGACCGTCCGCTTGCCGCGACGGCGGGCGTCGGCCAGCAGCCACTCGAGCTTCCGTGCCTTGTTGCCGCCGAAGCGGCTGAAGGCGCCGTCATCCTTGATCCACACGGGCGCCGAACCTCGCTCGTCCCCCAAGCGGGTGAGCTCCCGCACCGGGGTCGGCCCCTCCCCCAGCCTGAGGCGTTGAAGGTCGACCTGGAGCGGCATCGCGCCGCCCAGACTATTCGCGCCCGGCGAGCGGCTCAGACCGGCGCCGCGGCGAGCTGCGGATAGAGGGGGTATTGCTCCATCAAGGCCCTCGTCCGCTCCAGCAACTGGCCCTTCTCCGCCTCGTAGTCATCCGACAGGGCGACGCAGATCACCCTGGCGATCTCGGCCATGTCCTCCTCGACCAGCCCCCGCGTGGTCAGCGCAGGCGTTCCGATCCGCAGGCCGGACGGGTTCATGGGCGGGCGCTCGTCGAACGGGATCGCGTTGCGGTTGACGGTGATCCCCACCTCCTCGAGGCGGCTCTCGGCGGTCTTCCCGTCCAGCCCGGTCGGCCCGAGGTCGACCAGCACCAGGTGCACGTCCGTGCCGTCGGTCAGCACCGAGACCCCCCCGGCGATCAGCTCCTTCGCGAACGCCTTCGCGTTGGCCACCGTCTGCCGCTGGCGCACCCGGAAGGGCTCCGACTGGGCGATCCCCAGCGCCACCGCCTTGGCGGCGATCACGTGCATCAGCGGCCCGCCCTGCTGGCCCGGGAAGACGGAGCGGTCGATGTCCTTGGCGAGCTCCTCGGTGCACAGGATCATCCCGCTGCGCGGGCCGCCGAGCGTCTTGTGGATCGTCGTGGTCACGACATCGGCGTGCGGCACCGGGCTCGGATGCTCGCCGGCGGCCACCAAGCCCGCGAAATGGGCCATGTCGACCATCAGGCGGGCGCCCACCGCGTCGGCGATCTCCCGAAAGGCCGCGAAGTCGAGCTGGCGCGGGTAGGCGGACCAGCCGGCGACGATCACCTTCGGCCGGTGCTCCTGTGCCAGGCGCTCGACCTCCTCCATGTCGCAGCGAAAGTCCTCGCGCCGAACGTGGTAGGCGACGACTTCGTACAGCTTGCCCGAGACGTTCAGCCTCATGCCGTGCGTGAGATGCCCGCCGTGGTCGAGCGCCATCCCCAGGATCGTCTCGCCCGGCTCGAGCATCGCCATGTAGGCGGCGTTGTTCGCCTGCGCCCCGGCGTGCGGCTGGACGTTGACGTGCTGGGCTCCGAACAGCTCCGTGGCCCGGTCGATCGCCAGCTGCTCGGCCACGTCGACCTCCTCGCAGCCCCCGTAGTAGCGACGGCCGGGGTAGCCCTCGGCGTACTTGTTGGTGAGCACCGACCCGGCGGCCTCGAGCACCGCCTGGGGGACGAAGTTCTCCGAGGCGATCATCTCCAGGGTGTTCTGCTGGCGATGCAGCTCGCGGCGCAGCACTTCGGCGATCGCCGGGTCGACGTCGGCGAGCGAAGCGGTCTGGAAATCGTCCGGAAGGGCCAAGGTGCGCCGACCATAGCAGCGGCGCTGGCGACCCCGGCTTCCGTACGCTTGCGGGGATGTCGAGCCGGAACGTGGAGCTCGTTCGCGGAGGCTTTGAGGCGCTCAGCGAGGGCGGCGTCGAGGCGCTGCTGCCACTGATCCACCCCGAGTTCGAGCTGACGACGCCCGCCAATTTGGCCGCCGAGCCCGACACCTACCGCGGCCCGGAGGGGATCCGCCGCTACTTCGATTCCTTCTATGACGCGATGGACGAGGTCCGCTTCGAGCCCGGGGAGTTCCGTGACGTTGGAGGACGCGTCATCGTCCAGTCCACCCTGATTGCGCGGGGGCGAGCGACCGGAATCGAAGCCCAGCAGGAGTTCGTGATGGTCTGGTCGCTGCGCGACGACCAGGCGATCCGGGTCGAGGTCTTCGCCACGATGGGCGAGGCGCTGGAAGCGACGCAGGGCTAGCCGGCCATCGCCGCCTGAGGACACTTATGACTTTGAGCACCGTATAGGGGCCAAAGCTCATAAGCGTGCGATGGTTAGCCGGGCGGCCGCCCTACCTGCCCAGAACCTCGCCGATCTCCGCGCAGCCGACCGCGCCCTCCCGCAGCACGCGCCAGGAGCCATCCGAGTCGAGCGCGGTCAGATCGACCACGGTCGAGGGCTCGCCGCCGAGCTCGCCGCCGTCGATCGCCAGGTCGGCACCGTCGAGGATCCTCGCGTCGATGTCACCGGAGCGGCTCGGCGCCGGCTGGCCGCTCGGATTGGCGCTGGTCTGGAGGATCGCGCAGCCCGCGCCGGCGAGGGGGCCCTCGACCAGCCGGATCCCGAGCCGTTCGGGGTGGTCGCGGCCGGCGAGCCGATAGAGGCCCTCGGGGTTGTGGACGACCAGGGTCACGGCGCCGGGGAGCAGCGCCCCCAGCGCTTCGCGGGTCCGCGGCCCCAGGGTCGAGAGCAGCTCGCGCATGGCCAGGGGCGCGAAGAACATCACGGCCGAGGGCTTGCCCTGGTCACGTCGTTTGAGAGCGTGAAGTCGCTCGATCGCCGCGGCGCTCGACGGGTCGCAGGCCAGGCCGTAGAGCGTGTCGGCCGGGAAGATCACGACGCCGCCCTCGGCGACGCAGCGCTCGAGCGCCTCGCGTGCCCGACCGGCTCCGTCGCGGGCGATCGAAACAGTAAGCGTCACTGCCTGCCGAGAACGACCCGCGGGATCCCGGCGAGGTCCTGGCGTCCCTCGACCTGGCTGAAGCCGACGTCCAGCAAGAGCTCCGCGACCGGGCCGGCCTGGCCCGCGCCGACCTCCAGGGCAAGCGACGCCCCCGGCGCCAGCGCGGCGATGGTCGCCGGCACCGTCGTGGCGATGGCCTCGACGCCGTCGGGGCCGCCCACGAGCGCCTCCCGGGGCTCGTAGCGGGTGATCTCGGGCGCCAGGCCTTCCCACTCGTCCTCGCGAACGTAGGGGAGGTTCGCCAGCACCAACTCGAAGCGCCGGCCCTCCGGCACCGTCCCTCGCTCGAAGCGGACCCGGCCGTCGATCCCCAGCCGCTCCGCGTTCTCGCGAGCCAGCCCGAGCGCCGCGGGCGAGGTGTCCGTCCCGGTCACCTCGCACCCGGGAAGCTCGTCGGCGACCGCCAGCGCCACCGCGCCGGACCCGGTGCCGACGTCGAGCACCGTGCCGGGCTCGAGCTCAAGCGCGATCTCGACCAGGAGCTCCGTCTCCGGGCGGGGGATCAGCGCCCGGCCATCCACTGCGAGCTCCAACCCGCGAAAGCCCTTGCGGCCGAGGATGTAGGCGACGGGGTCGCGACGGAGGCGGCGACGCACCATCTCCCCGAAGCGGCGAGCGGCTCCGGCGTCCACGCCCGCCTCGGGCTCGGCGGCGAGCCGCGCCCGATCCCACCCGGTCGCCTCGGCCAGCAGCAGCTCGGCGTCCCGCCGCGCGCTCTCGACCCCCGCAGCGGCGAGCGCCTCGCTCGCCGCGGCCAGGGCCTCGCGCACCGTTCCTGAGACCGCTACGGGCGACATCAGGACGCGGTTTCGGCCGCTTGCGCCTCCAGGCGGCGCCGCTTCTCCTCGGCCGCGAGCGCCTCGGTGAACTCGTGCAGGTCGCCCCCCAGCACCTGGTCCATGTTGTGGGCCGTGAGCTTGATGCGGTGGTCGGTGACCCTGCCCTGGGGGAAGTTGTAGGTGCGGATCTTCTCCGAGCGCTCCCCCGAGCCCACCTGCGAGCGGCGCTCGGAGGCGATCTCGGCCTGCTGCTCGGCCAGCTTCTTGTCATAGAGGCGGGCGCGCAGCACTCGCATCGCCTTCTCGCGGTTCTGGCGCTGCGACTTCTCGTCCTGCATCGAGACGCCGATCCCGGTCGGCTGGTGCGTCACCCGCACCGCGGAGTCGGTGGTGTTGACGGACTGGCCGCCGGGCCCGGAGGAGCGATAAACGTCCACCTGAAGCTCGTTGGGGTCGATCTCTACGTCCACCTCCTCGGCCTCGGGCAGCACAGCCACGGTGGCGGTCGAGGTGTGGATCCGCCCCTGCGACTCGGTCTTCGGCACCCGCTGCACACGGTGGGTCCCGCCCTCGTACTTGAACACGGAGTACGCGCCCTCGCCCTTGACGGCGAAGGTGACCTCCTTGAAGCCGCCGACCTCGGCCGGCGAGGATGAGAGGACCTCGGTTTCGAAGCCCTTCTGCTCGGCATAGCGGGTGAGCATCTTGAACAGGTCACCCGCGAACAGCCCCGCCTCGTCGCCGCCCGTCCCGGCGCGGACCTCGACCAGGACGTTCTTGTCGTCGTTCACGTCGCGCTCCACCGTCGCCAGGCGGATCTGCTCGCCGAGCTCGACGAGCCGGCCGGGTGCCTCGGCCACCAGCTGGCGCAGCTCCGGGTCGTCGCCGTCCTCGGCCAGGAGCTCCCTGGCGCCCTCCAGGTCGTTGAGTAGCTGGGCGTACTCGCGCGCCAGCTCGTGCGCGGACTCGAGCTCCCGGTACTCCCGTCCGACCTCGGCGTAGCGCTCCCGATCAGCGATCACCGCGGGGTCCGACATCTGCCGCTCCAGCTCCGCGAAGCGGGCTTCGATCTGCTCGACCAGCGGTTCGATCATCGCCCATGCAGTGTGACGCCAGCGACCGGGGAAAGGGGGTCGCAGGATTCACCCTAGGGTGGGTGGTCAAGTGGTCGGCTGGCTGCCACAATCGATCCATGAACGCTATGCACTCACATCGGTCACGAAATGCCGTTACCTGGGGCCTGGGGCTGCTCGCGACGGCAGCCGCGGCCCTCGCGATCCCGTCGAATTCCGACGCGGGCCAGTCGGGGCAACGGTGCTTCGGCCAAGCCCCGACTATCGTCCGCGGCTCGGGCAACGACCAGATCATCGGCACCAACGGCCGCGACGTGATCATCGCCGGCGGTGGCCGCGACCGGATCCGCTCGCGCGAGGGCAGGGACTTCGTCTGCGCCGGCTCGGGCAACGACATTGTCCATGCCGCCGAGGGAGTCAACTACATGAACGGCGGATCAGGCGACGACTGGCTCGACGGCCGGCGTGGCGATGGGAACGTCTCGATCGGCGGCCGCGGCGACGACTTCATCCAAGCCGAGGGCAGGATCCAGGGCGGACGCGGGAACGACGAGATCCAGAGCTTCGGATATCTCGATCCGTCGCAGTCACCATTCGCCGACAGGACGAACGCCGGCGGCGGCCGCGACCAGGTCCTAGGCGGCTTCAACAACGAGCTGCTCCGGGGCGGCCCGTGGAACGACAGGATTCGCGGCGGCGGCGGCGATGACGAGCTCATCGGCGACGGCGGAGACGACCGGTTGTTTGGTGGGCTCGGCAACGACGACCTCAACGGCGGCTACGGCACGGACAGTTGCGATCAGGGGCCGGGGACCGGAACGTTGAGGCGGTGCCCCTGAATCCGATCGGCGCTAGGCGACGATCTCGAGCTCGCCGGCCTGGGGGTCGCTCTCGGGGCTCTCCACCGCGAGCACGGCCTCGAGCGCGGCGATCGCCACCGCGAGCTGGTCGCGGTCGGGCTCCCGGGTGGTCAGGTTCTGAAGCATCAGCCCGGGCCACATCACCGCCCGCACCCAGCGCTTGCGGCGGTTGCGCCCTGCCCACTTGATCACCTCGTAGGAGATCCCGGCGATCAGCGGGATGCCCAGGATCCGGGAGGCGAGCAGCCAGTACCAGGCCGGAAGCCCGATCGGCGCGAAGACGAAGATGGCGACCACCATCACGACCAGCAGGAAGCTGGTGCCGCAGCGGGGGTGGAGGCGGGAGTAGAGCTCCGCCCGCGCCGGGGTCAGCCGGTCGCCCGCCTCGTAGCAGGAGATGGTCTTGTGCTCGGCGCCGTGGTACTCGAACACGCGTCGCAGGTCCCGAAGGCGGCTGATCGCCACGATGTAGCCGATGAAGATCGCGGTGCGCAGAATCCCCTCGACGAGCCAGAACAGGAGCGACGAGCCAAGCTCGTCCTTGATCAGGCTGGTCGCTCCGACGGGGATGACGAAGAAGAGGCCGACCGCGAGAAGCAGGGACAGCGCGATCGTGATTCCCCACATCCAGCCGCCGATCGGCTCCGGCTCGTCCTCTCCCTCCTCGGGCTCGATCTGGGCGTTGGCCGAAATCCCCAGCGCCCGGAAGCCGATCCGAAGCGACTCGGCCAGCGCGACCACGCCGCGGATCACCGGCCAGCGGAGCACCCGGTTGCGCTTCGCCCAGGAGACCAGCGGCTCCGAGATCACCTCGATCTGCTCGTCCGGCTTGCGGACCGCCACGGCCCAGGTGGAGACGCCGCGCATCATCACGCCCTCGAGCACCGCCTGGCCGCCCACCGGCGCGTCGCGGCTGGCGACCGGCAGCCCGTCCGGCATCCGCGCCTCGGCCAGCTGCGGGCGCCCGTCGAACGCCGGGGCGCCGTCCGCCGAGGGAGCGCTCTGCGCCCGTTCGGTCACGTCAGCTTCCCGGGCGCCGCCACAGCGTCGCTGTGGTCAGCGCCTGCTCCGCGCCGCGCGACGCTTGAAGCGCTCGACACGGCCACCGGTGTCGACCAGCTTCTGCTTGCCGGTGTAGAACGGGTGGCATGCCGAGCAGAGCTCGACGTGCAGCTCGGGCTTCGTGGAGCGAGTGTAGAACTCGTTCCCGCATGAGCAGCGAACGTGGGCGAGCACATAGTCTGGATGGATCTCGGCTTTCATCCCCACTGATGTTAGCGGCGCCTGGTGGCCGCGATTCGGACCATCGTCGAGGACACTCCCACGATCAGACCGGAGGCTGAGCTGATGTCGAAGATTCTCTGCGTTCTGTACGACGACCCGGTCGACGGCTATCCGCCGGCCTATCCCCGCGACGAGGTGCCGAAGATCGAGCGCTACTGGGACGGGCAGACCACGCCCACCCCGGAGGGGATCGACTTCACGCCCGGGGAGCTACTGGGCAGCGTCTCGGGCGAGCTCGGGCTGAGAGGGTTCCTGGAGGGTCGCGGGCACGAGTTGATCGTGATGTCGGACAAGGATGGGCCGGAGTCGGCCTTCGAGCGCCAGCTTCCGGAAGCCGAGGTGGTGATCTCCCAGCCGTTCTGGCCCGCCTACCTGACCGCGGAGAGGATCGCCAAGGCCCCGAACCTCAAGCTGGCGATCACGGCGGGCATCGGCTCCGACCACGTCGACCTTCAAGCCGCGATCGAGCGCGGGATCACGGTCGCCGAGGTCACCTACTGCAACTCGATCAGCGTCTCCGAGCACGTGGTGATGATGATCCTGGCCCTGGTTCGCAACTACATCCCCTCCTACCAGCAGGTGATCGATGGGGGTTGGAACATCGCCGACTGCGCCTCGCGCTCCTACGACCTGGAGGGGATGCAGGTCGGCACCGTTGGAGCCGGGCGCATCGGCGCAGCCGTGCTGCGGCGTCTGAAGCCCTTCGAGGTCGGGCTTCACTACACGGATCGGCATCGCCTTCCGGAGGCGGTGGAGGAGGAGCTGGGCGTCGCCTACCACCCAACGCCGGAGGCACTCGTGGAGCTCTGCGACGTGGTGACCATCAACGCGCCGCTTCATCCCGAGACCGAGCACCTCTTCGACGACGACCTGATCGGCAAGATGAAGCGCGGCGCCTACCTGGTGAACACCGCTCGCGGCAAGATCTGCGATCGCGACGCGATCGTGCGGGCGCTCGAGAGCGGCCAGCTCGCGGGATACGCAGGCGACGTCTGGTTCCCTCAGCCGGCTCCCAGGGACCACCCCTGGCGCTCTGTGCCCCATCACGGCATGACCCCCCACGTCTCCGGCACGAGCCTCTCGGCTCAGGCCCGGTACGCGGCCGGCGTCCGCGAGATCCTCGAGTGCTGGTTCGACGCTCGCCCGATCCGCGAGGAGTACCTGATCGTCGAAGGCGGCGCCCTGGCCGGAGCAGGCGCCCACTCCTACAGCGCCGGCGATGCGACCGGGGGCTCCGAGGAGGCGGCGCGGTTCGGGGAGGATTGACCCCCCTCGGTGCCGACCGCCGCATAGACTCCCCGGGAGGGACAGATGGCCGAGGCGAGCAGCACGATGCAAGAGATCCGCCTTCCGCAGGGCGTGATCCGCTACCGAGATCTGGGTGAGGGCGAGCCGATCGTCTTCGTGCACGGCTACCTGGTCGATGGGCGGCTGTGGAGCGAGACCGCCGAGCACCTCTCGGCGGCGCACCGCTGCATCCTCCCCGATTGGCCGATGGGCGCCCACCGGGTGCCGATGAACGCGGATGCCGACCTCTCCCCCCCTGGGGTCGCGAACGTGATCGCCGACTTCCTCGAGACGATGGAGCTGAGCGGCGCGACGATCGTTGCCAACGACAGCGGCGGGGCGATCTCGCAGGTGCTCGCGACGCGGCGCCCAGAGCGGATCGGCCGGCTGGTGCTCACCAACTGCGACTCCCACGAGAACTTCCCGCCTTCGGCTTTCAAGCTGATGCCGCCACTGGCAAAGGTGCCGGGCGCGATGACTGTGATGGCGCTGCCGTTCCGCCTGGGGCCGGTTCGCCGCGCGGCCTTTGCGCCGTTCACGAAGACCAAGATCCCCCCCGAGCTGATCGACAGCTGGATGGAGCCCTCGCAGCGCGACGCCGGGGTCAGGCGCGACACGGCCAAGTTCACGGCCGGATTGCACAAGCGCTACACGCTGGAGGCGGCGGAGCGACTCGCCCAGTTCGACCGGCCGACCCTGCTCGCCTGGGCCCCCGAGGACCGCTTCTTCAAGCTCTCCTACGCGGAGCGCCTCGGGGAGGCGATCCCGGATGCCCGAATCGAGCTGATCGAGGACGCGCGCACGTTCGTCTCGCTCGACCAGCCGAAGCGCCTCGCGGACGTGATCGCAGCATTCATCCACGAGACCTCGGCCGACCGAGCGGCTGCCTAACTCGGCCTAAGTCTCCTGGTACAGCGGGCCGTCGCCCCCCTCGGGCGGGGTCAGCCGCCCGCCCTTGGCGGTGATCGCGCCGCACTGGACGCAGTTCGAGGGCGTGATGTTGAGGTCGACCAGCGGGGCGCCATTGGAGAGCTGCTCCTCGGGAATCTCGTAGACCTGCGCGGGGCACATCGAGGCCCAGGTCTGCGCGACCTCGCGGGGAACCTGGCGCTGGACCCGGATGTGGTCGGGCGCGTCGTCGCGGGTCGCGTTGCCGGAAGCGAACACCGATGACAGCTTGTCGAAGGTGTACTTGTTGTCGGGCTTGGGATACTTCTCGCCGGCGCCGCCGAAGACCATCTCCTCCTCGGCGTCGGGCACCTGCTTCCAGCGGCCGGGAGGAAGCAACCCCTGGGTGATCGTGCCAAGGCTCGCGATCACGCCGCCGAAGAAGAACCCGCGTGAGAACGGCTGGCGCATGTTGCGCGAGCGATAGAGGTCCTCACCGATCAGGCCATTGCGGACCCGCTCGTCGTAGGCGGCGAAGTTGATCTCGTCGCGCTTCAGCGCGGACACGATCTCCTCGGCCGCATACATGCCGGCGTGCATTGCGTAGTGGATGCCCTTGAGCTCCGGGATGTTCACCATCGAGCTGCCGTCGCCACAGATCGCCATGCCCGGGACGGCGAGACTGCGCGGCAGCGCCCAGTAGCCGCCGGAAGGGATCGTCTTCGCACCCCACGCCACCCGCTCTCCGCCGTCGAGGATCTTGCGGACGAAGGGGTGCGTCTTCAGCTGCTGGAGCGCATCGTGAACCGAGAAGGTGGCATCCGTGTAGTCGAGGCCGACCACGAGGCCGATGCACACCTTGTCCTCGCCCATCGGGTAGATGAAGCTGCCCCCGAACTCGTTCCACTTGGCGCGCTTCCGCAGCGGCCAGCCCATCGTGTGGATGACGCGGTCGAGCGGCTTCGGGACCTTCCAAACCTCTTTTACCCCGAGCTCCCAGCGCTGCGGGAGCAGGCCATTGAGACCGAAGTAGTCCATCGCGGCGCCAGTGAGGTGGCCCTGAGTACCCTCGGCCAGCACGGTCGCCCTGGCGATGACGTCAGAGCCCGGCTCGAAGTTCGCCAGCTCCTCGCCGTCCCGCCCCCGTCCCTTGTCGCCCGAGCGCACGCCGCGGACGATCCGGTCGGAGACCAGCAGCTTCTCGCCGGCGGTCTCCGTCAGCAGGTAGACGCCCGCTTCCTCGGCCTTCTCGCCGAGGAAGCGGGCGAGCTTGGAGATCGAGGTGACGTAGTTGCCGTGATTTCGGAAGTTGGGCGGCATCGGCTTCAGGGGCAGCGCCCTGCGACGCGTCAGCAGATAGACGGCGTCCTTGGTGACCTCCTGGTAGACCGGCCACTCGGAGGGGTCGAGGTCGGGGAACAGCTCCCGCATCGCCGAGGGGCGCATGTTCGCCCCGGAGAGCAGATGCGCGCCGGCGACCTTGCCCTTCTCGATCACCGCCACAGGGACCTCGCCAAGACTCTCGGCCAGCTCGGGCTCGTGCTCGAGCAGCTGCATCAGCTTGATCGCGCAGGCGAGCCCGGCCGGGCCCCCGCCGACAATCGCCACGCCGACCTCGATCCGGTCCTCGACGGGGTCGGTTGGCTCGGAAACGAACTCCTGCGCCGGCTCGACGGGCGGCGGGAACTCGGCCGGCGCGATGGGCATCAGACGGTGGCGGCGGCCATCTGGTGGACTAGCCGCCCTTCTTCGCCTTGATGGCCTCGGTCAGCTTGGGCAGGATCTTGTGGAGGTCGCCGACCACGCCCAGGTCGCAGAACTCGAAGATCGGCGCGTTTTGGTCCTTGTTGATCGCCAGGATGTTCTCCGAGCTCTGCATGCCGACCTTGTGCTGGATCGCGCCGGAGATCCCGGCCGCCAGGTAGAGCTTCGGCGCCACGGTCTTGCCCGTCTGCCCGATCTGGGCCGCGTACGGGTACCAGCCGGCGTCGACCACGGCGCGCGTCGCCGCGACGGCTCCGCCCAGTGCGCCTGCCAGCTCTTCGGCGAGCTTGAAGTTGGCGGCCTCGCCCAGGCCACGGCCACCGCCCACCAGGATGTCGGCGTCCTCGATATTGACGTCCTCGCCGCGCTGCTCGCCGCGATTGACCATCCTCGCCTTCGTCGACCACTCCGAGAGCTCGACCTCGACGTCGACGACCTCCGCCGAGCCGCCGTCGCGCTCGGTCACGTCGAAGGCGTTCAGGCGGCCGATGATGATCCCGGGCTCGCCGACGTAGCCCACGTCGACGATCGCGGAGTCCTGGAGCACCGGCCTCTCGGCGACCAGCTTGCCGTCGGAGACCTTGACCTTGGTGACCTCCATGGTCACGCCCGCGTCCAGGCGCGCGGTCAGCCCAGCGCCGATCTCGAAGCCCAGCAGGCCACCGCCGAACAGCGCGTAGGAGAACCCCTCGTCGGCGATCACCTTGGCCATCACGTCCACGACCGGCTGGGCGAGGCCCTCCGGGGCGGACTTGGCCCGGTAGACCTTGCTCGCGCCGTAGGCGCCGAGCGCAGCGCAAGCGTCGTCGCCGACCTCGCCGACCACCACCACGCCGGCCTCCGCGCCGAGCTCACCCGCGAGCTTGGCCGCCTCCGAGATCGCGCCCAGCGAGTTCTTGTTGAAGTTGCCCTCGTCGTCGTGGAGGGCGTAGACGAGTATTCCGCCGGCCATTTAGATCAGCTTCCTCTCGTCGAGCCAGGCGACGATCTTCGCGACTGTCTCATTGGTGTCCTCGTCCTCGATGATCTCCCCGGTCTGCTTCTCGGGCGGCGGGTTGATCGCCAGCACCTGGGTCTTGGAGCCACCCTCGCCAACGCTGCCGGCCTCGATGCCGACGTCGGCGGTGGCGTGGGTCTCCAGCGGCTTCTTCTTCGCCCCCATGATCGCCTTCAGGCTGGGGTAGCGGGGCTCGTTGATCGCGTCGCCCACCGAGATCACCGCGGGCAGCTCGACCTCGACCGTGTCGTAGCCGTACTCGGCCTGGCGCTCACAGACGAGCTTGCCGTCCTTTACCTCGATCTTGATCACCTGGGTCAACGACGGCATCTTGAGGTGATCGGCCACCACGGCGCCGATCGTGTAGCACTCGCCGTCGTCAGATTGCTGACCGAGCAGCACCAGGTCGGGCTGCTCGGACTCCAGCGTCTTGGCCAGCGCGTAGCCGGTCGCGCAGACGTCCGAGCCGGCCAGCGCCTGGTCGGTCAGGTGGACGGACCGATCGGCGCCCAGCGCGACTGCCTTGTGCAGGGCGCGCACCGCCGACTCCGGGCCCATGGTCACGGCGACGATCTCGTCTACGTCCACCGCGCCGCCCTCCCGGATCTGCATCGCCGCCTCGATGCCGTGGGTGTCGAAGGGATTCAGGTTCTTCTCGCCCGAGCGGTCCAGCCTCATCGTCGAAGGGTCGATCCGCTTCTGCACGGCGGCGTCCGGAACCTCTTTCACGAGACAGCAGATCTTCAAGTGCGTCCCTCCTTCGGGCTCTGTCGGAGTAGAGGGCGGCGGGGAATCTTATTGATCGCCCTGGTTGATTGACTGGCCAGTCAATCCGGCCGCTCAAGGGGTTGACTCGTGACCCGCCCGGACGTAGGGTCGGCTGAGAACGCGTCCGGACAATCCAAAAAGGGGGATCAAGATGAGCAAGTTGAAGCAGCCGCTGAGGCTCTGGCACGGGCTGCTGGCAGTCGTCGCGGCGCTGGCGATCGGCGTAGCCGGCACGGCAATCGCGGGTGGAGGCAACGGCGGGTCGCACAAAGACCTGACGACGGCCGGCTTCGGCGGCCAAGGCGGGTTCGTGAAATCGGGGAAGCACCGCTACGGGGTGAAGACGAGGGGCGTTCCCCCGGGGGACAGTCAAACCGGCACGAGGCTCAAGTGCCCGCGCAAGACGAGGGTGATCGCCGGCGGCGGGGGCGGATTCAGCAACGCTCCGAACGAGCAGTCGATCAACTACAACGGCCCGTTCGACTCCGGAGACCGAGGCGCAAAGCCCGACAACGGCTGGCAAATCTTCGTGAACAACGAGGGTGTGGATGGAACCGAGGGCATGGCCGTGTGGACGATCTGCGTCAAGAAGCGCTAGACCGCCAGGACGGGCGTTTCGACCCCACCCGAGCTCGGGCGCAACGGTGAGCGGTTAGGAGGCCATCCGCTCGGCGACCCCGCCACGGATGAACTCGACGATCTCGTCGGTGGAGGCGCCGGGGGTGAACACCTCGGCGATGCCGAGCTTCTTCAGCTCCGGCGCGTCCTCGGCGGGAATCGTCCCCCCCACCGTGATCAGCACGTCGTCCACACCCTGCTCGCGGAGCAGCTCGACCACCTTCGGCACCAGGGTCATGTGGGCGCCGGAGAGGATCGAGAGGCCGACCGCGTCGGCGTCCTCCTGGATCACCGTCGCCGCGATCTGCTCCGGCGTCTGGTGCAGGCCGGTGTAGATCACCTCCATGCCCGCGTCGCGTAGGGCCCGGGCGATGATCTTGGCGCCGCGATCGTGCCCGTCCAGCCCGGGCTTGGCGACGACTACGCGGATCTTCCGCGCGCTGTCGGCTCCCGTCTGCGGGTCGCTCATCTCGCCGGGAGCGTAAACGAGGGCGGCCGCCTCAGAAAACGGGCTGCTCGGTGTAGCTTCCGAACACCTCCTGGAGGGCGGCCACCATCTCGCCCTCCGAGGCGCGGGCGCGAGCGGCGTCGAGGAAGCAGGGCATCAGGTTCTCGCCGTCACTGGACGCTGCCCGCTTGAGCTCGCCAAGCGCTCGCTCAACCGCGCCCGAGTCGCGCCTGGCGCGGGTCGCGGACAGCCTGCCCGCCTGCTTTCGCTCCACCGCGGGGTCGGGGCGGTGGAGCTCGAGCTCTTCCTCGTCGGCGAGGCGATACTCGTTGACGCCCACCACGATCCGCTTTTTGGAGTCGACCTCCTGCTGGTAGCGGAACGAGGCGTCGGCGATCTCGCGCTGGGGGAAGTCGCGCTTGATCGCCTCCACCATGCCGCCGAGCTCGTCGATGCGCGCGAAGTACTCGTAGGCCGATCGCTCCAGCTCGTCGGTGAGCGCCTCCACGAAGTAGGAGCCCCCGAGCGGGTCGATCGTGCTGGTGACCCCGGTCTCGTGAGCGATCACCTGCTGGGTGCGGAGCGCGACCCTCACCGCCTCCTCGGTGGGCAGCGCCAGCGCCTCGTCGAAGGAGTTGGTGTGAAGCGACTGGGTGCCGCCGAGCACTCCCGCAAGCGCCTCGATCGCGGTCCGCACGATGTTGACCAGCGGCTGCTGCGCCGTCAGCGAGACGCCCGCGGTCTGGGTGTGGAAGCGCATCCGCATCGACTCCTCGCGCCGGGCGCCGTAGGTGTCGCGCATCTCGCGCGCCCAGATCCGCCGCGCGGCGCGGTACTTCGCGATCTCCTCGAAGAAGTCGATGTGGGCGTTGAAGAAGAACGAGAGGCGGGGCGCGAAGGAGTCGACGTCGAGCCCCCGCTCGAGCGCCGACTCGACGTACGTGAACCCGTCCTTGAGCGTAAAGGCGAGCTCCTGCTGCGCGGTCGAGCCGGCCTCGCGGATGTGGTAGCCGGAGATCGAGATCGGGTGCCAGCGCGGCATCCGCTCCGCGCACCACTCGACCATGTCGGCGACGAGCCGCATCGCCGGCTCGATCGGAAAGCACCACTCCTTTTGGGCGATGTACTCCTTCAGGATGTCGGTCTGGATCGTGCCGCCCAGCGCCTCCGGCGGGATGCCCTGCTCCTCGGCGGCGCAGACGTAGAAGGCGAGCAGGATCGCCGCCGGGGCGTTGATCGTCATCGACGTGGTGACCCGATCGAGCGGAATGCCGTGGAAGAGGTCGATCACGTCGTCGAGGGTGTCGATCGCCACCCCCTCGACGCCCACCTCGCCGAGGCTGCGGGCGTGGTCGGAGTCGAGGCCCATCAGGGTCGGCATGTCGAACGCCGTCGACAGACCGGTCTGGCCGTGGTCCAGCAGGTAGCGGAAGCGCTCGTTCGTCTCCTCGGCGGTGCCGAAGCCGGCGAACTGGCGCATCGTCCACAGCCGGCCCCGGTACATCGAGGGATACACGCCCCGGGTGTAGGGGTGCTCGCCCGGGAATCCGATGTCCCGCTCGGGATCGGTGTCGGCGAGGTCCTCCCCGGTGTAGAGGGGCCTCACCTCGTGCCCCGAGATGGTCTCGAACGGCGACTGGCGCTCGGCCTGCTTGGAGTAGACCTCCTCCAGCCACTCGTGGGTGCGTCGCCTTGAGCCCGGCTCGACGGCCATGCCGGACAGTCTAGGCGGGGAAAGAGCGCCGATGGCCGAGTTGCGCTCCTATATGAATCGCAACTCTGCCCTCGCGACATCGGGGAACGCTGGCCAACTCAACGCCGTCGCCGGCCGGCCCGGGCCCGCAGGCCCCGCGGCGGCTGCTTGCGGCGCGACGCGAGCAGGGTGCCGCTGGCGGCCGCCGCCAGCGTGGCGCCGCCGATCGCCAGCCGCCTGCCGAGCCGCTCGAATCGCATCACGCGCCAGCCCTGCTGCGCGGCGATCCTCGCCAGCTCCGGGTCCGGATTGACGGCGACCGGATTGCCGACCGCGCGCAGCATCGGCAGGTCCGAGGCGGAGTCGGAATAGGCCCACGACTCGGGCAGGTCGATCTGGTGGTCGGCGGCGAAGCGCTGCATGGCGGCCACCTTGCCCGCGCCGTACACAAACGGCTCCACGATCCGCCCGGTCAACACGCCTTGCCCGTCCACCTCGTAGCGGGTTCCGATGCCGCCGTCCATCCCGAGCACTCGGGCCAGCATCTCCACCAGGCCGTTGCCCGCGGCGCTGACGATGAAGGTGGCGCGACCGGCGTCCTGGTGCGCGCGCACCTCTTCGAGCATCTTTGGGTAGATGCGCGGCAACACCCCCGCCAGGAGATCGGGCCCCATTCGCTGTATGTCCCGCTCGGGCACGCCGGCCAGAAACACCTTGACCTGGGAGAGCACTTGGGCCGTCCGCTCGTCAGTCGAGCCGCGCAGGCGGAAGCGGATGTGCTCGGCCCCCCAGCGCGTCAGGCGGGCCCGGCTCACCATGCCCGAACGGTAGGCGGCACGCGCGAAGTGCATGCCGCTGGAGCCCGCCATCAGCGTGCGGTCGAGGTCGAAGAAGGCAGCGATCCTGCCCACGGACCGCCGGGAGCTAGGCCCCGTTCACCTCCAGAACGATTGCATCACCCTGGCCGCCGCCGCTGCAGATCGCCGCGCAGCCCACCCCGCCGCCACGCCGGCGCAGCTCGTGAACCAGAGCACCGACGATCCGCGCTCCCGAGGCACCGATCGGGTGGCCGAGGGCGATCGCGCCCCCGTTCACGTTCACCTTCTCCTCGTCGACGCCCAGCATCCGAACCGAGTTGATCGCCACCGACGCGAAGGCCTCGTTGATCTCCCACAGGTCGACCTCGGAGGGCGAGCGGCCGATCTTCTCGAGCGCCTGCTTCGCGGCCCCCGCCGGCGTCCGGGCGAGATAGGCGAAGTCGTCGGCGACCGTGCCATAGGAGAGGACCCGAGCAAGGGGCGAATGGCTCTCGCGCTTCGCCCACTCCTCGGAGGCCACCACGACGGCGCCGGCGCCGTCGTTGACGCCGGGGGCGTTGCCGGCCGTGTGGGTGGCGTCGGGGCCGCCGATCGGCTTCAGCTTCGCAAGCACGTCCACGGTGGTCTCCGGCCGGATCGCCTCGTCGTGGACGACCTCTGTCTCCTCCTTGCGCGTCTTGACCGTGACGCCGACGATCTCCTCCGCCATCCGTCCCTCATCGGTCGCCCTGCCGGCGAGCTCATGCGAGCGGGCGGCCCAGCGATCCATGTCGGCCCTGGTCAACTCCAGCTCGGACGCGACCTCGCTGGCCTCGTCGATCATCTGCTTGTCGGTGAACGGGTTGGTGAGGCCGTCGTGGGTCATCGCGTCGATCGCCTGCACGTCGCCCATCCGGAACCCGAAGCGAGCTCCCGGCAGCAGGTAGGGGGCGCCGCTCATCGACTCCATGCCGCCTGTGACCGCCAGCTCCAGGTCGTCGGCCCGGATCGCCTGATCGGCGAGGCCGATCGCTCGCATGCCCGAGGCGCAGACCTTGTTGATCGTCTCCGAGGGGACCTCCCGCGGAATCCCGGCCTCGATCTGCGCCTGGCGCGAGGGGATCTGCCCCTGGCCGGCCTGCAGCACCTGGCCGTAGATCACCTGCTGAACCTGATCGGGCGCAACCTCGGAGCGCTCCAGCGCGGCGGCGATCGCCGTCCCTCCGAGCTCCACCGCGCTCTTCGAGGACAGCGCTCCTCCCATCTTCGCAAACGGGGTGCGAGCGGTGCCGAGGATGACTGTCTGCGACATCTGACGCCTTTCTTCGGGTCGTGGGCGGCCTTGCGCAGCCGCCATGGGGTCTGTCGAGATCCTAGTGGGGCTCGCAATAGACTCGCGCTTGGTGCAAGTGGAGGCCACCGACAAGCCGTTCGCGGGCGTGGAGGCGGACCTGCACGCGATGGGCCTGTTCGACGGCGAGGAGCTGCAGCAGGCATACCGCGACCTGCCCGGCGCCCGCGACGTCAAGACGGCCTTCAAGAAGCTCACCTTGCTTCGCCCCGACCGCCCAGAGCGGCTGCTGATCGTCGGGCTCGGCAAGCGCGAGGACCTGGATCCGGAGCGGCTGCGCGTGGCGGCGGCGCTGGCGGCGATCCGGGCGGGCCGCTACGAGGCCCGAACGATCGCCTGGGCGCTTCCCGAGGCGAACGACGACCAGCTCGCCCCCAGGGCCCGCGCCGCGGCCCTGGTCGAGGGCACTGTTCTCGCCTCCTACCGCTTCGACCGCTTCAAGTCCCGCGACCCCGAGGATCCCCCACCGCCCAGGCTCGAGCGCCTGCTGCTGGCGGGCGGTGGCCACGCCTCGGCGATCGCCGAGGCCGCGGAGGCCGCCCGCGTGGCGTCCGAGGCGGCCAACCGGGCGCGCGAGCTCCAGAACCTGCCCTCCAACGTGGTGACGCCGAGCTATCTGGCGGACCGGGCCCTCGAGATCGCCGGCGCCCACGAGACGGTCACGGCCGAGGTGCTGGGCCGGGCGGAGATCGAGCAGCGCGGGATGGGCGGGCTGGCGGCGGTCGCCAAGGGCAGCGCCGAGGAGCCGGCGCTGATCGCGCTGCGCTACCGCGGCGGCGCTGAGGGCGAAACATTGGGCTTGGTGGGGAAGGCCGTGACCTTCGACACGGGCGGGATCTCGATCAAGCCGTCGCAGAAGATGGAGGAGATGAAGATGGACATGTCGGGCGGCGCCGCGGTGCTCGAAGGCGTCGGCGCGATCGCCGAGCTCGGCCTGCCGCTGAACGTGGTCGCCTGCGTTCCCGCCACCGAGAACATGCCCAGCGGGACGGCCACCAAGCCCGGGGACATCGTCACTCAGCTCAACGGCAAGACCGTGGAGGTGAACAACACCGACGCGGAGGGGCGCCTGATCCTCGCCGATGCCCTGACCTACTGCGTCCGCGAGCTCGGCGCCGACCGCCTCGTCGACCTCGCGACGCTGACCGGCGCCGTGCTGATCGCGCTCGGCTCGACCTACGCGGCGTTGATCTCCAATGACGACGAGTGGGCCCAGCACGTGCTGGCGGCCGCCGAGCAGACCGGGGAGCTGGCCTGGCGCCTGCCGCTCCACCCCGAGTACAAGGAGCTCACCAGAGGGAAGGACGCCGACCTCACGAATGCGTCGGCGAAGCGCAAGGCGGGGACGATCTACGCGGGCTCGTTCCTGGAGGAGTTCGTGGACGGCAAGCCCTGGGCACACCTCGACATCGCCGGGACGGCCTGGGACGTCGGGCGCGAGTACGTGGGCTCCGGCCCGACCGGCTTCGGGGTGCGGCTGCTGGTGGCGCTGGCCCGCGACCTCGCAACCGCCCAAACTGGGGCTTGATTGTCACGGGCCGCACGATTCCGACCGCTGGCGCGCGTAGAGTCGCGTCCGTTATTCGGAACCTTCAATTTGGGGGGCCCATGGAGAGGAAGACGAATCACCGCAAGCGTGAGCCCTCGCGTCTCGCTCTGGAGCTGGCGAACGCGTTCGCGCCTTGTGCGCAGTGGTCGGAGGTTCGCGTCGAGCGCGGGGCGGAGGGACGGCGGACCCGCGTGATCGTCGGTCCCACCGGCGGTGGCAGCCCGAGCGGCGCCACCACGAGCAGCGCCACCGCGCCCTTCGACTGGGCAGCCGGGACCCTCTGAGGAAACCGGGCGTGGGCTCCTAGCCCTCGCCGGACTTTTCCAACAGTTTCCGCGCCGCCGTAGCGGGATCCGTCTCCCGCTTGACGACGCTTTCGAGAAGCCCCTCCCACTCCGGATCGCTTCCGGCTCGCTCCTCTAGCCGGCGGCGAAGCCGGACGGCCGCCAACCCCAGAACCTCGGCGCGAAGGTTGCGCGCCCGGCGCTCCTGGAGCGAGCCGGTGTCCTCGATGTGCCGGCGGTGCGCGTCGATTCGCTCCAGTAGCTCGGCGATCCCCAATCCCTTCACCGCCTCGGTGCGGACGACGGGCACCTTCCACTCGCTCTGGGGTCCGAGCGACAGCACCCCCCGCACCTCGCGGACCATCGTCTCGGCGAGCGGGTGCTCGGACTTGTTGACGACGATCACGTCGGGAATCTCCATCACGCCCGCCTTCAGCGCCTGGATCGAGTCGCCCGAGCCCGGCATCAGGGCGAGCACGATCGTGTCGGCGTGGTCGACCACGTCGACCTCCCCCTGGCCGACTCCCACGGTCTCGAGCAGCACGTCGTCCTTGCCCGAGGCGTCCATCAGCAAGGCAGCCTGGAGCGCCGCCTCCGCGAGCCCGCCGAGCGAGCCGCGGGTCGCCATGGAGCGGATGAACACACCGGGGTCGAGGAAGTGGTCGGCCAGCCGGATGCGATCTCCCAGCATCGCCCCCTGCGTGAACGGGCTCGAGGGGTCGATGGAGAGCACCCCCACGTCGCGATCGGCCTTGCGCAGCTCGGTGGTCAGGGCTCCGATCAGGGTGCTCTTGCCGACGCCCGGCGGCCCCGTGACCCCGACGATCCGCGCCTTGCCGGTGCGGGGGAAGAGCTCGGCGACGAGACGGTCGCCCTCGGGGTCGCGATTCTCGACCATGCTGATGGCTCGGGCGAGCGCTCGCTTGTCGCCGGCGACCACCCGCTCGGCGAGCGATTCCTGGGTGGATTTCGCCGCCTCGGCCACGGGGCGCCAGTGTAGATGCAGCCTCCCACGCCCCAGCGGGCCTGGCGGCTGGGGTGTCGCCGTTTCGGGTGCGACATCGTGAAAGGCCCCACTACAGTCCGGGCCCGTGGTCCGGCTGATCCGCTTTTTGGCCCGCAACCGCATGCTGACCCCCAGCTACGCGCAACTCGCCCTGCGCTACGCCCGCCGGCGGCTCTTCACCAGCGCGGGCTGGCGCTGGGAGACGGATGGGTTGCTGTTCCTCGGCAAGGGGCTCCAGATCCAGATCGCCAAGCGGGGCCGGGTGCGTTTCGGCCGTTTCGTGTGGATCGGCGACGGGACCAAGATCCGCTGCCACGAGGGCGAGGTGATCATCGGCGACAAGACGGTGCTCGGCCAGGAGTGCACAATTTCGGCCTACAGGCACGTGCGGATCGGCGAGCAGTGCGTGATCGCCGACCGGGCGATGTTCATCGACTTCGACCACGGCGTGGTCGACGTCGAGCGGACGATCCGCGAGCAGGGCATCTACACCCGCGACGTGGACGTGGGCTCCAACGTCTGGATCGGCTACGGCGCCTGCGTCCTGCGGGGCGTCAAGGTGGGTGACAACGCGATCGTCGGCACCAACGCCGTGGTCACCGCGGACGTCCCCACGAACGCGGTGGTGGGCGGGATCCCGGCAAAGGTGATCCGCATGCGCGAGGCTCCCAGCACACTGCGCTGGCGCGACCCAGTCGAGCCCGAGGCCGCCGAGCCATTGGACTAGGGACGCAGGCGCGCCACGGCAGAGTTGCGATGCCATGTGAATCGCAACTCGACCGGGGCGGGCTCTGGCGGTGGGCCGGTTAGCCGACGCGCTCGCGCGCGAGCTCGGCGTAGAGGGCCGAGGTCCGCTCCGCGACGTCGAACCAGTCGAAGCGGCGCAGGTGCTCGTAGGCCTCGGCGACCAGGCGGCGGCCCAGCTCGTCGTCGGAGAGCACCCGGGCCGCGACATCCACCAGCGCCTCGGGATCGCGGGCGCGGAAGCGCAGCCCGGCTTCCTCGTGCGGGACGACCTCGCGCAGGCCGCCGGTGTCGGCGACGATGCACGGACAGCCGGAGGCCATCGCCTCCAGGGCCACCAGCCCGAAGGGCTCGTAGATCGAGGGCACCACGCAAACGTCCGCGATCCGGTAGAGCGAGTGCAGCACGTCGTCGCCGATCCAGCCGAGGAAGGTCCCGTGACCCATCAGCCCAAGCTGCTCGGCCTGGCGCCTCAGCTCCTGCTCGTGGGTGCCGGAGCCGGCGACCAGGAACCTGGTGCGCGGCAGCCGCTCGATCAGGGCCGGCATCGCCTCCAGGGCCAGCTGGAAGCCCTTCTCGTAGACGAGCCGGCCGATCAGCAGCACGAGCCGGTGGTCCGGCGGCGCGAACTCCAGCCGCAGGCGCGCGAGCTCGGCGGCGTCGGAGGGCTGGAGGTCGTGGGGATCGATCCCGTTCGGGATCACCGTCACCTTCTCGTCCGGCACAGCGAAGATGTCGGCGATCTGCTCCCGCATGTAGTAGGAGCAGGCGATCACCCGATCAGCGCGATTGGCGATCCAGCGCTCGACGCCGTGGATGTGCGATTGGGGGTGCTTGTCCACCCAACCCTGGTGGCGGCCGTACTCCGTGGCGTGGATGGTGGTCACCAGGGGCGCCCTGAACCGCCGCGCCAGGTGGTCGCAGGCCATCGCCACGAGCCAATCGTGACCGTGCACCAGGTCGAACTCGTAACGATCTCCGAGCTCGACGCCGGCGGCCAGCATGTCGGAGTTCATCCGCTCCACCCAGGCCACGAACTCGCCGAGATCGGTGGGCCGGGTCGGCTCGCGGACGCGGTGGATCGAGACGCCCGCGACGTCCTCGTCGGCAGGGGACTCCTCGCCGCCGCGTGTCAGCACGTGCACGTCCACGCCGAGCTCGACCAGCGCCTCGGACAGCTTGCGAACGTGGCGGGCGAGGCCGCCCTCGATCAGCGGCGGGTACTCCCAGGAGAGAATCAGGACGCGGGTCACGATCCCGGGCGCTAGTGGTCGCGTCCGTAAGGACGGTCGTGTTTGGGCGAGCGAAAATCGAGCATGGCGAGGACGCAGGGAGGCCGAATAGTGAGTGCTATTCGGCCGACCGAGGACGAAGCCAGGCGAAGATTTGCAGCCGATCCAAACGCGGCCGTATTTGCGGACGTGACCACTAGGGCTCCTGCAGGGGGGCGAGGCTGAGGTCGGGGGCCAGGTTTCGCATGCGGGGGGGCGGAGGCTCGCGGGAGTGTATGGCTTCGAGCAGCGCTTGGGCATGGGCTGTGGAGCGCTGGTACGGGTAGTCGCCGGCCTGCCTGCGGCGATCCAAGAACGCCCAATCACTCGCCTGCACGGCGAGCAGCTCGCGCGCCCCGCGCTCCGCCGCCTGAGGGGTCAGCGCCTGGGCGCCGACTGCGGCCAGCAGGCGCAGCTCCAGGCGCCGCGCCGCCCAGGCGAGATCGGCGACCTCGGGCGAGTCCCAGGTGCGAAGGTCCCTGCCCTCCCCCCAGCTCGACTCCAAGAGCGGCCGCTCCTCCGGCTGGTGGTGCTCCAGGGCCTCCGGGAGGGTGAGCAGCCGGATGCCGCGATCACCGACGAGGCCCAGCATGGCCTCGAGCCAGATCGGGCCCTCCGACCACCAGTGGCCGAGCAGCTCGGTATCGACCGCGAACGTGACCAGCCCCGGCTTGCGGCGCTGCTCGCGAAAGGCCCGAAGCCGCTGGGCCACGGCATCGGCGAACTCGCCGGCGTGGCTCTCGGCGCGAGCGCGCGCCGCCGCGGGGTCGTACGGGCCTCCGCCGATCGCCCAGAGACGACTTCCCCCAATGGACAGGCGGTGGAATTCGGCGTAGGCGGGATCGGACGGGTAGCCGCGCGGCGACCAAACCAGATCCACCGCCTCGCGGTCGAGCGTGAACGCGACCATCCCGGCCGCGGCTTTCGCCGGGGCGAGCGATTCGCTCGGGGACTCGTGAGCGCTCTGGTCGGTGCAGAAGAACCGCAGGCCCCGCTCGGCGAGCAGCGGCTCGATTCCCGAGCGGTAGGCGCACTCCGGAAGCCAAAACCCCTCCGTGGGGCCGAATCGCCGCCTGTGCGAGCGAAGCCCGGCGTCGATCTGAAGGCGCCGGCCCGCGGCGGTGGCAATCAGCGGCAGCACGGGGTGGCTGGCCGCCGACGGAATCAGGGCTACGTTGTGCTCCTCCGCGGCGGAGCGGAAGGCCTCCAGAGCGTCCCCGCCAAGGGCCTCCAGGCGACCCAGGGCGCGACGGGAACGCTCGACCTCCCGCTGCGCCGCAGACCGCAGCTCTCCAGATGCCTGGAGCACCTCCCGCTCAGCCGCCTCGAGCCGGTAGCGGCGCAGGAACGCCTCCAGGCGCTCCGCCACCCCGGGCGCCTCGAGCTGGTCGGCGAGCACGGGGGTCACCGTGACCGTCAGGTCGTGCGCCTGCTCCAGGACGGGAAGGTAGGAGCGGCCCACCGCGTCGAAGAGCCACTCCTCGCCGAACGGATAGGTCCCGAAGCCCTCCACGTAGGGCATGTGCGAGTGCAGGACCACGGCCAGGTCGCCGAGCCGCTCAGGCATGGCAGACGGCCAGGAAGTCGAGGGCGCCCTCGAGGTCGCCCTGTGCGGTGACCTTGAAGTCGGACGAGGTGATCGCCGTGACGAAGCGGCTGTAGAAGGGCTTCGTGAGGTGAAGCGCGCGGTGGGTCCTGTCCCAGCCCAGCCGCAGGGCCAACTCGTGGATGCGCAGCTTGCCGGCGTGAAAGACGCCGAGCACCTCGACCCGCGAGAAGTGGGGCTCCAGGAGCGCGCGGTACTCCGCGAGCGTGTACTCGTGCAGGTGCCAGGGGTTGTCGGATTTCTCAGCGCCGGGCGGGGCGAGCGTAAGCCGGTTCGGCGTCGTGATGTACGCGAGCGGCGCGGTGGCGGCGAACCGCTCCAAAAGGCGCTCGGGCTCGGCGACGTGCTCGATCGTCTGCAGGAAGGAGATCGCATCGCACGGCTCCCCGAACTCCTCCACCAGTCCCCGCTCGAAGCGCAGGTTTCCCCGCCGGTAGCGCAGCCTGGCGTGCTCGTGAGCCTCCGGGTTCGCGTCGACGCCCACCACGTCGGCGGCAGTCCGCGCCAGGACCTCGGCGCCGTAGCCCTCGCCGCAGGCGAGGTCGGCCACCCGAAGCCCCCTTACCCGCTCCGCAATCCACTCGTAGGCGACCAGGTGGCGCCGGAACCAGTAGTTCTCCTCGGGCACGTCCGGCAGCGTCCGCTCGCCGGTGAGCGCCAGCGGCGGGACTCCTGATGGCTGGTTGCGCTGGGCGTGGTGCAGGGCGAAGACCCTAGACGCCCGATCGCGGCGGGCGAGGGCAGGTAGCTGCACCCGCGCCGCTGGCAGGATCGGTAGGGTGCCCCGCTTCGAAGGGTGGCACCACGCGAGATGGGAGTAATGAACGTGATCAGACTCGTCCGAACCCGGCCCTGGCGACCTGCGGGCGCCACTGTGGCGATTGTGGCGCTGGCGGCGACCGGGCTCGTCGCCTGCGGCGATGACGGCGGCGATGCGCAGACGCTCAGCTTCAACGTGGCCGAGAAGAGCATCAGCGGGCCCACCAGCGCCGACACCGGGGAAGCCGAGATCACGCTGACCAACGACGGGAAGCAGGAGGCGGACCTTCAGTTGATCCGGGTCGAGGGCCAGCACTCGGCCGCCGAAGTCGTGCAGGCGGTGGGCGGAGCGGTCCGCGGCAGGGCCCTCCCGGATTGGTTCTTCGCCGGAGGCGGGGTGGGACTCACGCAGGCTGGGCAGAGCCAGACGGTGACCCAGGTGCTCGAGCCCGGCACCTACTACGCCTTCAACACGGTGGGCGAGGGACCGCCCGACCCGGAATCCGTGCCCGCGATCGAGGTCACGGGCGATCCCTCCGATGACGAGCTCTCGGACGCCGATGCCACCGTGAGGACGATCGACTACGGATTCGAGACCGAGGGTGATCTCCAGGTGGGCGAGAACGAGATCACGTTCGAGAATGCCGGTGCTCAGCCCCACCACGTCATCGCCCAGCCGATCGCCCAGGGCAAGACGATCGAGGACGTTCGCGCCTTCCTGGAGAACCAGAAGGGCCAACCGCCGCTCGAGGAGACGGGCCTGGCGGAGACGGCGATTCTCGACGCCGGCGGAAGCCAGCTCGTGACGCTTGATCTGAAGCAACCGGGCACCTACGCCATGCTTTGCTTCATCAGCGATCGCCAGGGTGGCCCGCCCCACTCGATCGGCGAGGGAATGCTCGGCGAGTTCGAGGTCAAGTAGCCGGCATCGTCAGAGTCAGCGCATGCCGGCGAGCCATTCCGCGACGCCCGAGCGAATCAAGGACGCCAACCTCCGCTATCACGACGCGGCGGCCGCCGGCTACGACTCCAAGTGGGGCATCGACTTCGGGCCCATCGGCCAGGCGCAGGTTCGCGCGAAGGTCACCAAGGCGCTGGGCGGCTGGCCCGAGAGCGGCTTCGGCGAGGCGCTCGAGATCGGCTCGGGGACCGGCTACTTCTCGCTCAACCTGCTTCAGCTGGGGTTGATCGGGCGGCTGGTCGCGACCGACATCTCACCGGGCATGCTCAGCGAGCTCGCCGCCACCGCCGAGCGCCTCGGGCTCGAGGTGCAGACCGAGGCGACCGACGCCGAGCGCCTGCCCTTCGAGGACGAAAGCTTCGACCTCGTGTTCGGACACGCGGTTCTACATCACCTGCCCGATCTGCCCCTTGCGCTGGCCGAGCTCCGGCGGGTGCTGCGGCCGGGTGGCACGCTGGCGTTCTGCGGCGAGCCCTCGCGCTACGGGGACCTGCTGGCGGCGGTCCCGAAGCACGGCGCGCGGCTCGTCGCGCCCGTTTGGCGGCTCTTGCTCCGGGCCCCTGCGCGTTGCCCGAACCCGGCCGAGCGCCGGGACGGGCATCAACTCGAACCGGAGGTGGACGTGCACGCCTTCGCACCGGGAGCGCTCAACAAGGCGTTGCGCGAGGCGGGGTTCGAGGAGGTGAGGATTCGCGGCGAGGAGCTGGCGGCCAACCTCTACGGGTGGACGGTCCGCACCCTCGAGGGCACGGCCGACCCGGAGCGCGTCCCCGACCGCTGGCGCCGGCTCGCCTTCCGCAGCTATCTCATGCTCCAGCGCCTCGACACGGCGCTGCTCGAGCCACGACTCCCCGCGTCGGCGTTCTACAACCTGGTGCTCTCGGCGCGGAAGCCGGCGTCTAGCCGAACGTGAAGGCGTAGCCGGCGACGCCGGGCGCGAACCGCAGGGTCAGCACATGGCGCCCCGCCCGCGGCAGGTCGACGAGCCGGTAGAGGCGTTGCGTGGAGACGACGGCCTCGGCGTCGCTGACGTCCTCGCCCGCCAGCGAGTCCGGAATCGGGCGCCCGTCGAGGGTCACCCGCACCGGCTGGGGACCGTCACGCGAGCCCATGACCAGGAACACGCGGCGAGCCTGGAAGCTAAGCGCGAGACTCGCACTGCTCCGGGCGGTCGCGGAGTCGCCGCTGATCCTCCAGCCGCCGGCGTAGGCCAGATAGCCGGGCGGCAGCCGGGAGGGGGCGATCGGTTCGAATACCTGGCTGCCGGGGAGAATCGGGCCATTCGCGAAGCGCTCGGCCCGGCTGGCGCCCAGGTAGGACTCGGGGGTGGTGACGGCGGGATCCGCTGTCTCGGCGCTGGCCCTCGCACGGCCGCCCAGGCGCCCATTCCCGGCCTCGGCCAGCAGGCTGCGAATCGCCCGCTCGGTTTCCCCGTAGGAGCCCTCTCCGAAGTGCGCGAACCGCACCCTCCCGCGGGCGTCGATCAGGTACTTGGCCGGCCAGTACTGGTTGCCGTAGGCGGTCCAGGTGGCGTAGTCGTTGTCCTGGGCAACCGGGTAGGTGAGGCTCTCGTCGCCGATCGCCCGCTCCACGTTCGAGGCCTCCTTCTCGAAGGGGAACTCAGGGGTGTGGACTCCCACGACGGTGAACCCGTCCCGCTGGTACTCGCGCTGCCAGGCCTCGACGTAGGGAAGCGTGCGGATGCAGTTGATGCAGGTGTAGGTCCAAAAATCGACCAGCACCACCTGCCCTCGAAGGCCCTTGAGGCTGAGCGGCCTGCCGCCGGGGGTGTTGAACCATCGCTGGTTGCCGGTGAACTCCGGCGCCCGGCCGAGGACCGGCAGCCGGGCACCCACTGCGGCCTCCTGGAGCCCGCCCTCGCTCGCCGAATGGCCGCCGCGCAGCTTCGCTATCTCCTCGTCGACGGCGGAGCTTTGCTCCAGCTCGATCGCCGGGCTGAGGAGCGCCGAAGGAACGTCGTCGGCAATCGCTCGCTCGAACTTCAGATCGAGGTCGGCGACCATCAGACCGGCGACAGCCACCATCACCACCCCCATGGCCGTCTGCACCTGGCCCCGATAAGCAGCGAGGCGGTCGGTGACGCGCCGGCCGCCGCGGATCAGGAGGTAGAGGACGGCGGCCGAGCCGACCGAGTAGGCGAAGGCGACGGCCAGCTTCCCAGCCGTGAAGTCCTGGGCCGCCGAAACGGTGATCACGCCGGCGAGGATCGGGCCCGCGCAGGGCGCATAGACGAAGCCGAGGCTGGCCCCGATCAGGAGCCCCGAGCCGAATCCCTCTCGGCCCACCCGCGAAGGGCCCGGCACGACTCGGGAGATCCAGGCCTCGACCCGGGCCGAAAGCGGCGGGATCAGGAGGGTGAGCCCGAAGCCGGCCAGGACGACGATCGCGATCGTGCGCGTGAGGTCGTTGGGCAGGCCGAGCGCCTCGATCACGTAAACGAGCGCGACGGTCGCGAAGGTGAACGAGATCGCCAGCCCCGAGACCACGCCCAGCGGTCGGCGCCGTCCTCCCGTGAGGCCGGCCGACAGCACCGCCGGGAGCACGGGCAGCACGCACGGGGAGAGCGCCGTGCCGGCGCCCGCGACGAGCGCGAACAGAACGAGCAGGGTCACCAGACTGGAGCTTGCCTAGGCAACGTCAAGTGGGCATAAGTCCGCGTAACGGTCCACCTCACTAGGTGCTCTGGAGCGGCGTGGCGTTTCAGGGCGCCGCCGGCTGGGCGGGGGCGGAGGCCTGCGCCCGGCCCAGCAACCCGAAGGCGAGCGCCGGGAAGACCACCACGGAGACGAGGCCGGCGGCCACCAGCGCGGTGGCGGTGGCCGGGAGCATGATCTCCAGCGCCAGCCCGATCTGCGTGGCGACGACGATGAACGACAGCGAGGTGGCCTGGAGCAGCCCCGCGGCGGCCGAGCGCGCGGTCCCGAACCGGCGACGGTAGAGAAGCGCCGGCAGCCCCCTGACGAGGAGCAGGGCGAGCACGAAGAGCGGCAGGCGGATGAACGCCGAGACGCTCGCGAACAGCGCGCCGATGTCGAAGTCGAGCCCGCTGCCCACGAAGAAGAAGGGCACGAAGATGCCCAGCGCCACGGCGTCGAGCCTCTCCTCCTGACGCTCGTCCTTACCCGAGGTCATGCCGCGGATCACGCCGACCGTGAATGCGGCCAGGATCGTCTCCAGGCCGAGCTGGCTGGCAACGCCGGCGACCACGGCGACCAGCGCGAAGTCGCCGCGGACCCGGATCTGGGCGCTGGTGCCCTCGAGCCGCTCGATCGCTTCCGAGACCCGCCGAAGCTGGGCGCCGCGCGAGATCGAGAACAGGACCAGGGCTGCGACCAGCACGAACAGGCTCAGGTGGAGGATCTCCGTCGATGGCCCGGCGTTCTCGCCGGAGTAGAAGAACGAGAGCAGGATGACGGCACCGAACTCCGCGATCGCCGCCGCCGCGATCACCTGCTGCCCCCAGTCGGTGTCGATCTGGTTCGCGTCCTTGAGCGGCACGATGATGACGCTCAGCGAGGTGGCGACGAAGATGATCGCCAGGAGCAGCGGGGTCTTGATCAGCCCGACCGCATGCAGGGCGAGGGCGGCGCTGAGGCCGAGCGCGAACGAGATCGCGAAGCCCGCCAGTGAGGTCGCGAGCAGCGCTCCGCGGAGCCGCTCCACCTGGATCTCGCGGCCGGCGAGGAACAGCAGGCAAGCCAGCCGACCGTCGAGAAGACCTCGACCGGCGTCGTCTCGGAGGCGAGGCCCAGGCCGTGAGGGCCGACGATGATCCCGGAGACCAGCTCGAGCACGATCGCGGGAACCAGGATCTGCGGCACCATGCCGCGAATCAGCGGCGCCACGAAGGCGATCGCCGCCACGATGATGAAGCTCGTGTACGACTCCACTCCTAGAATGGTGGCGATGCAGGGCGACGGAGTCGAGCTGCCGATCTTCGAGCTTCCGGTGGTGATCCTGCCGGGGGAGCTCCTGCCGCTGCACATATTCGAGGAGCGCTACAAGCGGATGATCGGCCACTGCCTGGAGAACGCCGAGCCGTTCGGGATCGTGTTCCGGGACGAGGGGGGAAACGCGCACCGGATCGGCTGCATGGCGCGGGTGACCGAGGTGCTGGAGCGGTTCGAGGATGGCCGGATGAACGTGGTAGTCGCCGGCGAGCAGCCGTTCAAGGTCTTGGAGCGCTTCGAGGCGCAGGACTACCCCGCCGGCGAGGTGGAGCCGATCGAGGCCAACGACGAGGCCGAGCAGGAGGAGGATCCGGAGGCGGCCGGCAAGGCGCGGGAGGCGTTCGCCGAGCTGGTCAAGCGGGTCTCGGGCGAATCGCCGGACGCCGGGGAGCTCGAGGCCGAGAGCTCCTACGGGATCGCGGCGCGAGTGGAGCTGCCGCCGGAGACCAAGCAGGCTCTCCTGGAGCTGCGCTCGGAGCCCGATCGGATGCGGGTGCTGGGAAACGCGCTCCGCAGCCTGGTCGCCGCCCTCGCCCGCTCGGGCGAGATCGCCGAGCGCGCCAAGATGAACGGCAAGGTAGTCGTCCGGTAGCGGCGGCTCCACGGAGCCTCCGGCTCCCAACTGCGGCCCGTTGGTTCCGCATGCCGGAACCAGAAAGACTCAGAAGGCGTGCTACCGGGCCTCGGTACTCGCCAGGAGCTCGTCCGAGGTGGCGGTCCGCGCGCCGGCTTCGCGCATCTCGGCGAGCGCCCGCGCCGAGTCCCCCTCCTCGACCTCCACGCCGCGGATCGCGTCCTCTACCACGGTCACCTCGAAGCCCTCCGCGCAGGCGTCCATCGCCGACGCCCTGACGCAGTAGTCGGTGGCCAGCCCGCAGACGTAGACCTCGTCCACGTCGTGGTCGCGGAGGATCCGCGCCAGGTCGGACTTCTCGAAGCCCGAGTAGCCCTCGTCCTCGCGCTCGCGGCCGACGTCGACGACGGCGTCGACGTTCACCCCAGCCATCGCGGGGTGGAGCGCGGCGCCGTGGGTGTCCCGCACGCAATGGACCGGCCAGGGGCCACCCTGGGTCTGGAACGAGGCGTGGTCGGGCGGATGCCAGTCCCGGGTGGCGAAGACCAGGTCGAGGCGCTGGGCCAGCCTCTTGACCGGCTCGGCGATCTCGTCCCCGCCCGGCACCTCGAGCGCCCCGCCCGAGGTGAAGTCGTTCTGGAAATCGATGATCAGCAGGGCCTTGGCCATCGTCCCTCGATGCTACTCGCCCGAACTAGCGACGAAGTCGCGGTAGGCGCGTGTGGACCTGCCGCCACGTCGGCGCCCGAACCCGCCGAAAACGGAGGCCGAAGGCCGAGGCTTTCGGCGGAGTTACTCCGTCAAATCACGGCGATCGCGCCGCCGCGCCGCGGGTCGCCGCCTCCGCGCAGCTCGCCGGTCTCGGTGTTTCTCGACACCGCGTGGACGCCGCCGAAGAACAGGTTCCGCGCTGCCCAGGGGGCGATCGTGTACCCGCGTGCCTCAAGGCGCGCCAGGGCGTCGGCGTCGATGCCGGGCTCGGCCTGCACTGCGCCTGCCTCGAAGTGGACGCGGGGCGCCTCGACCGCCGCGGCGACCTCCATCCCCCCGGCCACCAGGTTGACGATCGTCTGGAGGATCGCGGAGCGGATCCGGTTCGAGCCGCCGCTGCCCAGCCCCGCCTCCAGCTCCCCGTCGCGGAGCAGCACCGTCGGCGACATCATCGAGGGCATGCGCCGCCCCGCCGCCAGAGTGTGGAAGCCGAACGGGTTCAGGTCCTCCTCCCCGAGCATGTTGTTCACGTGGACGCCGGTTCCGGGGACGATCAGGCCGGAGCCGGTGCCGTTCGAGCAGGTGACGCTGGCGCAGCGCCCGCCGCCATCGACGGCCGTGATGTGGGTGGTCGAGCCCAGGCGATCGCCGGGCCCCGCCGCCCCGTCGCCCGGCGGGCGCAGGCGAGACCGGGCACGCTCGGCGGCCGCGTCGAGCCTGGCGGGATCGAGGAACCGCTCCAGCCAGCCATCCTCGTAGAGGCCTGCGTGAAATTCCTCGGTCCGAGCGGCCTGCGCCTGCTTCATCACCGTCACCACCTCCTCCACCCCGGCGGCGCCGAGCCGGTCGAGCAGGTCGAGGCAGAAGGCGACCAGGATGCCCCCCGACGAGGGCGGGGGGTTGGTGAGCACGTCGCGGCCATGGAAGCCCCCCCGTGCCGGAGATCGCGCGATCGGCTCATATGAGGCCAGGTCCTCGACGCCCAGGGTCCCGCCACGCTCCACCACCCACTCCGAGACCGCCCGCGCGAGCTCGCCTCGGTAGAAGGGCTCGGGACCCTCGGCCCCGTATCGCTCCAGCGCCTCCGAGAGCTCCGTGAACCGGAACACGTCGCCCTCACGCAGCTGCCGGCCCCCGGGCGCGTAGACGGCCCGTCCCTCGGGCTGGTGGGTGAGGATCGGCTCGAGGATCTTGAAGATGTACGCCTGCTCCGCGTTCACCGTGACGCCCTCTCGCGCGTGATCCACCGCGGGGCGAACCAGCTCCGGCATCGGCATCGAGCCGAAGCGCCGAAGCGCCTCCCAGAGCCCCGCTGCGGTCCCCGGCACCCCGCACGAGGCCGCGCCGACGTTGAAGACCTGCGGGACGTCCTCGCTGAAATAGACCGGAACCGGGTCCAGCTCGGAGCGTCGCTCGATCCCGTCCCTGCCGGGAACGGCGACGAAGAAGTCGAGCAGCACGTTCTCGCCGGGGGCGTGGACGAGCATGAAGCCGCCGGCTCCCAGCCCGGTGAGCGGGCTCTCGGTGACGAACGAGGTCAGCACCGAGGCAACCGCGGCGTCGACCGCATTGCCGCCCTGGCGCAGAACGGCCGCCCCCGCCTCGGCGGTGAGCGGATGCCCGGCCGCGACTGCCCCTCGTCTATTCACACGCAAGGTGTAACTCGTTGGCGCTAGGGACGAAGTCCCGGTTCACGCGCTCGGGCCTGCCGTCCCGCTCGCTCCCTAGCCCGGTCAGGGAGCCGAAGGCGACCGATCGTCCGGCGAAGCCGGACGCGCAGGCGAAGCCGAGGATGTCGACGGAGTTATGCCTAGCCGCCGGGAACGAACTCCGGAACGTCGATCGACATGTCACGCGGGCGCGACTCGAAGCTCGGGGCACTACCGGCCCTTCGGTCGGCCGGCCGGCGAACGGCGGTGGCCGTGGTGCCGGCAGCCCGCAGCTCGGCGCGGGCGCTGCCGTCGGCGCGACGGCCGCGGCCGTCGAAGCGCGTGGCGATCACCGTCACCCAAAGCTGGTCCACGAGCGTCTCGTCGACGTTCGCCCCGAAGATGATGTTGGCCTCGGGGTGCGCGGCCTCCTGAACCACCTTGGCCGCCTCGGAGACCTCCATCAGGCTCATGTCCGGGCCGCCGGTGATCGAGAGCAGGATCGAACGGGCACCGTCGACAGAGGTCTCGAGCAGCGGCGAAGACACGGCGCGCTCGGCTGCCGAGACGGCCCGGGTTTCCCCCGTGCCCATCCCGATTCCCAGCAGCGCCTGGCCGGCGTCGCGCATCGTCGTCCGCACGTCCGCGAAGTCGAGGTTGATCAGGCCGGGCAGGGTGATCAGCTCGGAGATCCCCTGGACGCCCTGGCGCAGGACGTCGTCGGCCACCTGGAAGGCTTCGATCATCGTCGTGGTGCGGGCCAGCACCGAGAGCAGGCGCTCGTTGGGGACCACGATCAGCGTGTCCACCTCGGCGCTCAGCGCCTCGATCCCGTCTTCGGCCTGCTTGGCGCGGCGCGCGCCCTCGAACCGGAACGGCTTGGTGACGATCCCAACGGTGAGCCCGCCAACGTCGCGGGCCAGCCGCGCAACCACAGGCGCCGCCCCCGTCCCGGTGCCCCCGCCGACGCCGGCGGTCACGAACACCATGTCGGACCCCTTCAGGAGGCGCTTGATCTTGTCCTGCTCCTCGAAAGCGGCGCGATAGCCAAGCTCGGGGTTCGAGCCCGTGCCGAGGCCGCGCGCGACGCCGCTGCCGAGGTGCACCGTGACGTCGGCGGTCGACTGCTGGAGCGACTGGAGGTCGGTGTTGATCGCCATGAACTCGACCCCCGGAATCTGTGCCTCGATCATCCGATTGATCGCGTTGACGCCGGCGCCGCCGACGCCGACCACCCGGATCACCGGCAGGTGCGGGCGCGGTGGCCCGTGGTAGTCGCGGAGGCCGGGCTCGTCCCGGCCGTAGGTGGGGCCCTCGACGTCGTGCCCCTCGTCGGCGAAGATCCGGCTGAGGCGCTCCTTGGGCTCGCGGGGCTCGCGGATCAGCGGCTGGTGCTCCTCGACCCGGTAGGCGCGAACGCGCTCGGGGTCGGGCGGGGCAGTCTCGGGCTGGGAGCGAGGGATCTCGGGCTCGGCGGGCGGGGGCGGCGAAGCTGCGGGCTCCGGGTCGCCCACCACTCGGCTCTCTTCCTCAGCGTCGTCGCGGGCCGTTGAGCGGAAGAGGTCGGCGAGCGGGCCCTCGCGCATGCTGGCCCGCTTACGACGCGCCATTCGTCAAAACCTCCTTGGCCAGCTCGCGGTAGTAGTTGGCGGCGTTGCCGTTTGGATCGTACTTGAGCACGCTCGAGCCGCGAACCGGGGCCTCGGCGAACTTGATCGCCTTGCGGATCCGCGACTTGAAGACCAGCTCGCCGAAGTTCTCCTCGAGGATCTCCACCGCCTCCTTGGCGTGAACGGTGCGGGAGTCCAGCATCGTCGGCAGGATGCCCTCGATGTGCACCCGGGGGTTCAGGTTCTCGCGGATCATCTCCAACGTGTTCTGGAGCTGCACCAGTCCGCGCATGGAGAGATATTCGCATTGCACGGGGACGATCACCTTGTCCGAGGCCGTGAGGGCATTCACCGTCAGCAGGCCCAGGCTCGGCGGCGTGTCGATGCAGACGAAGTCGTAGTCGTCGACGACGGCCGACAGAGCCTTCTCCAGCGATCGCTCGCGGCCGATCTGCATGCTCATCGCGATCTCGGCGCCGGCGAGGTCGATGGAGGCCACGGCGATGTCGATCTCCCGCTGGTGAATCACGTCGCGGATCGGGATGTGGTCGACCAGCACGTCGTACATGCTGCCCTCGACCTTGTCGGGGTCGATCCCCTGGCTCATCGTCAAGTTGCCCTGCGGGTCGAGGTCGATCGCCAGGACCCGGTGGCCTGACTCGGTGAAGGCCACGGCCAGGTTCAGCGTGCTGGTCGTCTTGGCCACCCCGCCCTTCTGGTTCGCGAACGAGATGATCTTCGCCCGGCGCTCGGACTCATCGCCGATGTGGGCGCCGTGGGGCCTGCCGGGCCCCGGAGCCCGCGTTGGCGCCAGTGCCTCGTGAGCGCTGATCCGCCCCTCGTCGTCGGGTTCCGGCTGCGCCTGGTTGACCGGGGGCGCGGACGTCGCCTTCGGCGGCTCGGGCTCAGCCGGCTGGGCCGGCACTGGCTCGGGCTCAGGCGGCTCGGCCGGGAGTTGCTCGTGCTCCGCCGTTTCAGGCGGCACTGGCTCGGGCTCAGCCGGCTCGGGCGGCAGTGGCTCGGGCTCCGCCGGCTCGGGCGGGGCCAGCTCGGGCTGGTCTGCTGGATCGGCGGGAGGCATTGCGTCTTCTGTGGGCGCGCCGCCGTTCGCCGACTGCGGCGGGTTCTCTTCGGGCAGGTCCGGCTTGAAACCGCGGTTGAACAGACCCATTGATCGCGCTTATTCGCACGTGATCCTGCGTTTCCTTCCCATGAACGCAGACCCCCGGCCGAAGCGAATTCCGGGGCCCGCCCACCTATGTATGTTCCTGCGGTGCCCGAGCTGCTCGACAAGCGCCTGGTGATCGTCACCGGGAAGGGCGGAGTGGGCAAGTCGACGGTCGCCCTGGCCCTGGGGCTGGCCGCCGCACGGGGTGGCAGGCGAACGATCGTCTGCGAGGTCTCCTCGCAGGAGCACACCTCCCAGGTCTTCCACCGGGCCGAGGTCGGCTTCCACGAGGTCGAGATGGCGGACAACCTGTGGGCGATCTCGATCGACCCCGATCAGGCAATGCGCGAGTACGTGTTGCTTCAGCTCAAGGTGCGCGCGATGCGCGACCTGCTGTTCCGCTCCCGGATCTTCACCTACCTGGCGGCGGCCACCCCGGGCCTGCGTGAGCTGGTGACCATCGGCAAGATCTGGGAGGTCGCTCAGCCGGACCGCAAGGTGAAACGGGGGCGCAATTACGACCTCGTGATCGTCGATGCACCGGCGACGGGCGCCGGCGTCGGCTTCCTGCAGACGCCGCGCACCTTCGCGAACATTGCCCGCGTCGGACCGATCAAGGCGCAGGCGCAGGCGCTCGAGGCGTTCATCGTCAACCATCGCAAGACGGGAGCCGTAATCGTCGCCCTGCCGGAGGAGATGCCCGTGAACGAGACCGTGGCGCTCGAACGGCAGCTGACCGAGGAGGTCGACGTCGCGGTCGACCGCGTCTACATGAACGGCCTCTACCCGGAGCGCTTCTCGAAGCCCGAGGTGGACCGGCTGGGGGACGCATGCGACGACGCCAACGGCCCGCTGCGCGCCGCGTACCGGGCGGCGCTCAGCGAGAGCCGCCGAGCCGCGGCGCAGCGCGAGCAGCTCGCCCGCCTCGTGGAGCTCGTCACATCGCCCGTGCGCACACTCCCGTTCGTCTTCGTGCCCGAGCTCGGCGTCGAGGAGGTCGGCGAGCTGTCCGAGGCGGTCGACTGATGGCCGGCGTCGCGGAGCTGCTCGACGGCAAGCGGGTCTGCATCTGCGCGGGCTCAGGCGGGGTCGGAAAGACGACCAGCTCCGCCGCGATCGCGGTGGGGATGGCGGCACGCGGCACGAAGGTCGGGGTGTTGACGATCGACCCGGCGAAGCGGCTGGCGGACTCGCTCGGCCTGCCCGAGCTGGGAAACGAGGAGCGCCGGGTGGACCCGGCTCTGTTCGCGGAGGCGGGAATCGAGACCCAGGGCGGCGAGCTCTGGGCGATGATGCTCGACGCGAAGGCAACCTTCGACGAGCTGGTGCGCCGCCACGCCCCGGACGAGGAGACGCGGGACCGCATCCTGGAGAACCGCATCTACCAGCAGCTCTCCGCCGCCCTGGCCGGCTCCCAGGAGTACATGGCGATGGAGAAGCTCTTCGAGCTGCACGCCGAGGACCGCTACGACCTGCTGGTGCTCGACACCCCGCCGACCCGCAACGCCCTGGACTTCCTGGATGCCCCTCGGCGCCTGATGCAGTTCATCGAGGGCCGCGCCCTCCAGGTGTTCATGCGCCCCACCGGCTTGGGGATGCGGGTCTTCGGACGCGGAACCTCGATGATGTTCTCCATCTTGCGCCGGGTGACCGGCGTTGAGGTGCTGGAGGACCTCTCGGAGTTCTTCCAGGCCTTCAGGGGCATGCTGGGTGGCTTTCGCGAGCGTGCGAAGCGGGTCAACGAGCTGCTGGCGAATCCGGAGACCTGCTTCTTGGTGGTCTGCGGGCCGCAGGGCGAGCCGGTCACCGAGGCGGTCTACTTCCACCGCAAGCTGGTCGAGGCGAAGCTGCCGTTTGGTGGTGTGATCGTCAACAAAGTGCACTACGAGAGCGAACTCCCGGACTACGGCGAGGGGTTCGCTGCAGAGCTCGTCGAGGCGCTGGGCGACGAGGACCTGGCGCGCCGGGTGCTGGAGAACTACGACGACTACCGCGTGCTCGCCGCTCGCGACCAGCACAACATCAAGCGGTTGATGGCGGAGATGCGCGCGCGGGCGGTGATCCAGGTTCCGCACCTCGACGCCGATGTGCACGACCTCTCGGGGCTGATGCAGATCAACCGCTACCTGTTCGCCGCCGGCGCCAAGGAGCGGACAGCGATCGCGGCCGACTGAGGCGCGCCGGGCCGAGGCTTTCAGGCAGGCGCGGCCCCGGGCCTTGGCCCGGGGCCGGCGACCTACCAGGGTGACCGGGGGAGGAAGCTGGGAGAGCTAGGAAACCCGGCGCTCCGGATGCGGTGCGGCGCGGCGGCGGCGGTCGTAGCTCAGCTCACCGATGTTCCACTCGGTGGTCTCGGGGCGCGGGAAGAGATAGGCGACGCGGTCGGCCACCTGCCGGCGCTCGTCCGGACGCTCCTCGCGAAGCTCCGCGACAGCGCTCTGGCTCGGTTGTCTGGCGTCGATCATCTGGGGAGGATGCTCCTGGCGCCCGTTGTGGCTCTGCGCGAACACGTTCTCCTCCTGCTCGTGGGGGCGTGACTCGATTGTGATTCGACCCTGCGGCTCCGGGACCTGCAACATCGCCGTGTCCTCGTCTCTGGACTCGTGGACTTCCTGCCAGTCGTCGGAGACATCCATCCAAAGCTGCTCGTCCGCGTCACCCTGCGGCTCGGAGGGGTCGACCTCGTCCTCCTCCTCGGCGCCCTCCTCCGGCTCCTCCGGCTCCTCCGGCTCCTCCGGCGGCAAGTCCCATTCCTCGGAGCCCCCCCGCTGCTCGGCCTCGCCCTCGCCCACGGCGAGGCCGTCGGCCAGCAGGATCTCGTCGGCGGTCGCGCGAAGGTCGGCGCCCAGGTGGCCGCAGGCGGCGTCCCTGAGGATGGCCCGCGTCAGCTCCTCGATCGCCGCCACGGTCGCGGACGCCGTCGGAACACCCTCAGCCGCGGGAGCCGGCTCGCCGCTCCACAGCTCGCGCTCGAGAGCGAGCCCTCGGTCCACGATTGCCTTGATCTCGGAGCGCTGGTCGGGCTCGGCGCAGAGGGCAGCGACCCGCATCGCGAGGCCCAGGTCGGCCGGACCGCCGCCTTCCAGCACGAAGCGAAGCGCAAGCAGGTAGTCGTTCAGCGCCTCGAGGACCACGTTTCGCTCGAGGCCCGCCTCGAAGCGGGAGATCGCCCGCGCCACCGCGCCAGCCGTCACGGAGCCGTCACGCCCCGACGGCCCGAATGAGGTCGAGCGGTGGGTGAGCACGCGCGAGAGAGTGGTCAGCTCACCGAGCGCGTCCTCGGCAAGGCGGTAGCCACCTCGCCTCGGCCGGCCTGCGCCGGTCGCGATCCGGCGCCAGCGATCGGCGCCCGCGCGCGTCCACGCGTACGGCCCCAGTCCCACGCCTCCGGCCTGGAAGAGGCGAAGCGCGGTGATCAGCTGGCGGAAGGCTTCGACGGAGCGGGCGCCGGCATCCGGGCTTTGCCCATCCTCGTGGGCCGTTTGGCCGGAGCTGATCCGCGCCGCGGCGAGGAAGGTGGGCTCCCAACCGGCAGCGCCTGCCCCCTCCGCTGCCCGCGCCTCGGCCGGCACCTCTACCGTGTCGGCGCGAACGATCGTCGCCGTTCCAAGCTCGAGGCGCACCACGGGCATCCGCAGGCCGCGCAGCGGAACCACGACCTCGATCTCGTCGTGCCTGGTCCGACCGCCGGCCTCAAGCTCGGCGATTGCCTCACTCAGCCGGTCACCCTCGAGCGAAAAGTCGGTCGAGTCCATCCACAGGCGACACAGGAAGACCGTCCCCGCCAGCTCGGCGCGCGCCCTGGCGTCGGGCGGCACGTCGATCCCGAGCTCCTCGAGGTATGGGCCCGCGAGCTCGGCGGACTCGATCGCCGCGCACGCCGAGCCGAACGAGTCGAGCTCGAGCAACGCCGGAGCGTTGTCCCGGACGAAGCGCCCGGTGAGCGGCACGTACCTCGGCAGGGGCGAGCCGCTGCCCGGCTCCTCCAAGTCGTAAGGGATCTCGCGACCCGCGGCCACCAGCTCGCGAAAGTGCTTCGCCGCATCCCCAGCCATCGCCGCAAGAGCCTCTGAAGCAACCAGGTCGCGCATGCCCTGGGGCTTCGCGCGGCCACCAACCGCTCCTCCCCTGCAACTCAGGTTGCAGGTGCCGGTTCGCGGCTACCCGGGCGGTCGCTTAGGCGACGACGACCGTTTCGCGCCTGCGGTCGCCGTTCACAAGCCAACGGCGCCCGTAGGCACGCATGTCCTCGATCAGGGGGACAAGTGCGCGACCCTTATCGGTCAGGCGGTACTCGACCCGCGGCGGCACCTCGGGGTAGGTGCGCCGCTCCACGATCCCGTGCTCCTCGAGCGCCCGCAACCGCAGCGACAGGGTGCGCGGGCTGATCCCCTCCAGGGAGCGCTCCAACTCGCAGAAGCGCTGGCTTCCGCCGGCCAGATCGCGAATCACCAAGAGGGTCCACTTGCCGGAGATGATCTCCGCGCAAGAGCCAACTGGACAGGGATTTTCAGCCATTTGCGACGGCGAACGGGCGCGGATTGGGTCCGTCTTTCGCCCCGACCGCCAAAGCCGAGTATAGCTCAATGCTTTACGAACTGAAGTGAGTCTTCGGGCTTCTCGCCGTCGCCCTCCGGAGTCCCCGGGAGCTGCTCGATGCCGCTCGCCGCCTGACCCTGAGACGCGAGCATCAGCTTGAAGTCGTGCGGGCTGGAGGCGACCTCGAAAGCGACCTCCTCGGTGATGTTGCCGGCGACCACGTGCTTGAGCAGCGCCTGATCGAAGGTCTGCATCCCGTAGTACTCGCCCTCGGCGATCACCTCCGTCACGCGGCCGGTCTCCTGCGGATTGAGGATCAGGTCCTGGATCCGGCCGGTGACCACCATCACCTCGCAGACGGCGACGCGGCCATTGCCGTCGACCCGCGGCACGAGGCGTTGCGAGACCGCCCCGCGCAGGGTCGAGGCGAGCATCACCCGCGCCTGCTGCTGGAGGTGCGGCGGGAAGAAGTCGACGATCCGGTTGATCGTCTCGGTGGCGTCGAGGCTGTGGAGCGTGGACAGCACCAAGTGCCCGGTCTCGGCGGCGGCAAGCGCCGTGCGGACGGTCTCCTCGTCGCGCATCTCGCCGATCAGGATCACGTCGGGGTCCTGCCGCAGCACCCGGCGCATCGCCCTCGCGAAGCTCTCCGTGTCGTGGCCGACCTCGCGCTGGTTGATGATCGATTGCTTGTCCCGATGCAGGTACTCGATCGGGTCCTCGAGCGTGACGACATGGCGGGAGCGAGTCGAATTGATGTGGTCGATCATCGCGGCCAAGGTCGTTGACTTGCCCGAGCCGGTCGTCCCCGTGAGCAGGATGATCCCTCGCGGCTCCTCGGCCAGCGTGCGGATCACCTCGGGCAACGCGAGGTCGTCGATCGTCCGCACCTGGAAGGGAATCGCGCGGCACGCGATCGAGACGTAGCCCCGCTGGCGAAAGGCGTTGACCCGGAAGCGCGACAGCCCTTTGATCTCGTACGAGAAGTCGGCCTCGCCATCCTTGGCGAACTCCTCGAGCAGGTGGTCGTCGCTGAGGATGTGCTCGAGAGCCCCGTTGGTGTCATCCTCGGTCAGCGACTCGATGCCCTCCACTGGGCGCAGGCCTCCGTGCACCCGGGCCATGGGCGGCGAGGCCACCTTGACGTGCAGGTCCGAGCCTTCCTGCTCGACCACATAGCGCAGCGCAGCATCGATGTCGAACGCCATCAGGACCGTTATCGGCCGGCCCCCTGTGCGCTTTAGGACAGAGCTAGGGAGCTATTTCCTTGCGGGCGCTGCGCACGGCGCCGATCGAGGTGCGAGCGGCCTTGGCAATCTCTCCCTCGGTGCGCTCGGGATCGCGGGCGATCTCGAACCTGACCACCGCCTTGGAGCGCAACTTCGCACGAGCCTCGATGCCGATCTCGCCGGCCTCCCCGAGAGCGTCGTCGATCGCCCGCTCGCGTCGACAGACCAAGCAGTAATGACGGCCGTCCTCGTCGCTGACCCAGTTCGGGGGCGCGACCCCCTCGGCGAGGCCGTTCGTCCAGGTGCTCTTCATCTCGCAGCGGGCGCAGGTCCACTCCGCTGGCCGGGTCTTGCTTGCGGTTGCAGTGCTGATGGGATCCTCCGATCTCTTTTTTCGTCGTCGATTGCGTTTCCAGGGGCCGGCTGAGCGGCGAGCGCCGGGCCGGGCAAGGAAGCAAGGAGCGTGGCGTGCTCTGCACGCAAGCGACCGATGACCTCGCCCGGCGAAGGTACTCGCCGGGTCGGCGGCCTACGCGACTTCCCGGAGCTTCTGTGCCTCAGCCAGACTCTGGAGCTTCTTGAGGGACTGATTCTCGATCTGGCGGATTCGCTCGCGGGTGACGTTGAACGTCCGCCCCACCTCGTCCAGCGTGCGCGGGTGCTCGCCGCCCAGCCCGTAGCGAAGCTCGAGCACGCGCCGCTCCCGGTAGGAGAGGTTCTCGAGCGCCTCGCGCAGCGCCTCCTTGGTGAGCAGGTCGGCGGCGCGCTCGAACGGCGACTCCGCCTTCTCGTCGGCGATGAACTGCCCGAACTCGGACTCCTCCTCGTCGCCGACGGGCTTCTCCAGCGAGACGGGGGCTTGTGCCGAGCGCTTGATCTGATCGACCTCGTCGGGGTCGATCCCCGTCACCTCCGCGATCTCGTCCGGCGTCGGCTCGCGGCCGAGCTCGGTGACCAGCTTGCGCTCCGCGCGGCCGATCTTGTTCAGCTTCTCGACCACGTGGACGGGGATCCGGATCGTGCGCGCCTTGTCGGCGAGCGCGCGGGCGATCGCCTGGCGGATCCACCAGGTCGCGTAAGTCGAGAACTTGAATCCCTTGCGATAGTCGAACTTCTCGGCAGCCCGCACCAGGCCCAGCGTCCCCTCTTGGATCAGGTCGAGGAAAGGAAGGCCCTGGTTGCGGTAGTTCTTCGCGATCGAGACCACCAGGCGCAGGTTCGACTCGACCATCTTCTGCTTCGCATCGAGGTCGCCGCGCTCGATGCTCTTCGCCAGCTCGACCTCCTCCTGGGCGGTCAGCAGGCGGACCTTGCCGATGTCCTTGAGGAAGA
>JBBPIK010000080.1:6478-9977 GCA_038040415.1 Actinomycetota bacterium | reverse complement strand
CCGTCTCCGGGCGGGCCTCGCCGCGCATGCAGCGCCCGAACTCGGCGAGCTCCTCGGCGAGCATGTCGCGCTCCTCGAACTCGACCGGCGCGCCGTCCAGGGTAAGGGTCGTGGCGCGGTCCAGCGCGGCGGCGTCCGGCCAGACCGAGAAGTCGGTGCGGTAGTCGAGCACGGCGCTCGTCCCCAGCAGGCGCAGCGAGAGCGTCTTCGGCGAGACGTAGCTGCCCGTGACGACCGCGAGAGCGCCCGATTCGAGCTCCAGGGTCACCGCCCCGACGTCGTCGATGTCGGCCTCGGTATGGACATGCGCGAAGCGCCCGCCGGCTCGCCGGACCGGCCCGAGCCAGTGCAGCAGGGTGTCGACGTGGTGGATCCCGAGCTGCATGAGCGGGCCGCCCGGATTCCGTTCCCGATGCGCCCGCCAGGCCTGCGGCCCGAAGGACCCCGGCAGGGACAGGTTCGCTTCGGCCAGGACCACGCGGCCGAGCGCACCCTCGTCGATCAGCTCCTTCGTACGGCGCGCGGCGCCGAGGCGCCGGAACGCGTGGCCGACCATGAGGGACACGTCGGCGGCGGCGCAGGCGTCCCGCATCCGCTCGCCCGCCTCGACGGTGTCGGCGATCGGCTTCTCGACGAAGACGTGCTTGCCCCGCTCTGCGCAGGCCAGCGCCTGCTCGGCATGGATGTCGTTCGGGGTCACGAGGATCGCCCCCTCGACCTCGGGGTGGTCGAGCGCCTCGGCCAGGCTCCCCGCCTCCGCGCAGGCGAAACGCTCGGCGAAGGCCCGGCGCCGCTCCTCGCCGCGGCTGTGGCAGGTCACGATTCGCAGGCCGGCGAGGCGGGCGGCCTCGGCCAGGCGGGGCGCCCACATGCCCGCGCCGATCATCGCGACTCCGCTCACGCCAGCTGCTCGCTCATCCAGTCGGCGACGAGCGGCCGGGCCTTGTAGGGCACATTCGCGCATCCGTGGTTGCCGTCGTCGTAGAGGACGAGGCGCCCGTTCGGGGCCTCGTCCGCCGCCCGCGCAGTCTGCTCCCATGGGATCAGCCGGTCGCGCCGCCCCGTCACGAACAGCGCCGGCTGGGTCAGCCGCTCGAGCACGCCCGCGAGGCTCAGCTCGGAGGCGCGGCGGCGGCCCTCGTCCTCCCCGGCGGCCCCGGACTTGGCGACGAAGGTCTCGCGCGTGAGCGGCGGCAGCCCGTCCCAGCACTCCCCGAAGTCGTACGGGCCGCTGAGGCCCGCGACCGCCTTGAGGCGGGGCTCGAAGGCGCCCGCGCGGGGAGCGTAGTAGCCCCCCAGGCTCACCCCGAGCGCGCCGACGCGGTCGAGGTCGACGTCGCCCCGCCCCGCGACGGCGTCGAGCATCGCGCCCACGGCGACCTCGTAGTCCGGACGAATGGGTAACGCGTAGCCGGTCTCCCCCTGGCCCGGGCCGTCCATCGAAAGCGTGGCCATTCCGCGCGCCAGGAACACGTCCTCGAGGCGCAGGAACTCCTCCTTGGTGGAATCGAGACCGGGGATGAGGATTACGAGCGGCGGGCGGTCGGCTGCCGGCGGCCGGCGCAGGTTCCCCACCAGCTGCCCGCCTTCGAACTCCGCCTCCACGCGCTCGGCGCTCGGGTCGAGCAGGCCGTGGGCGCGGTAGAGCGCCTCGATCGCGCGGTCGGATGCGGACCGGCTGCGCTCCGCATCAAGCACCCAGACGAACTTCGCGAAGTGGAAGCACACGGCGGCGCGGGCCCAGGCCTCCCCTGCCGTCAGACGGCGCCCGGCGTCCTCGGCCTCCTTTGCCAGGCCGGCGTGCACCGACGCGGTCGCGCACCAGGCGTCGAGCCATTCGTCCCAGGTCTCGATGCGGTCCATCGTGGTCAGAAAGTCGCTGTAGTCGACCCCGGCCTGGACGAAGCGGGGCGCCCAGTGGTCAACTGCTGCTTGCACGCGCGCGTCCGGCACCCGCCATCACCTCCTCGGGATCGCGCCCCAGGTCTTTGAGCATTACCGTCGCCGCATTGCGGCCCGGTATCCCGGTCACCGAGCCGCCGGGGCTGGTCGTGGCGCCCGTCTGGTAGAGGCCGGGGATCGGCGTCCGGTGCGAGGCCCAGCCCGGCACCGGCCTCATGTCGCCGCTGAAGGCGTAGCTGCGGTCGCCGCCGTGGATCGTGCCCTTGATCATGTGGGGGTTCGCCCGCTCGATATCGAACGGGCTCTTGACGAGGCGCGCCAGCAGCACCTCGTCGCGGAGGTTGGGAGCGAAGCGCCGAACGTGCTCGAGCTGGTCGGCTGCGCGCTTCTCCTTCAGCGTGTCCCAGTCGTCCTCGCCTTCCGGCAGCTGCCATGCCTGTGGGCTCAGGAACTTGAACCAGTGGCGGCCCTCGGGCGCACGCGAGGGGTCGGCGAGCGTGGGGCACGCCACCAGCAGCCACGGGACGTCCCGCACGTAGCGGCCGTCGCGGATCTCGCGACCGCACCGGAGCACGTCCTCTGGCCAGCCGACGGTGCCGGCGGACACCGCGCTTCGCGGTCCCTCGGGGGTTTCGAACAGCGGCGGCTCCGTGCTCGCGAAGTAGGCGGCGAAGCAGGACATCCCGATGTCGTACGTGTCCACTCCGTAGCGGAACTCCTCGCCCCACGCGTCCGCGGGCGCCATGTCGACCAGGTGCTTCACGTGGATCGTCGACAGCACGGCCTCGCGGGCCACGAAGCGCCCGCCGTCGGCCGTCTCGACGCCGGTGCAGCGGCCGTTTTCGAGCACCAGCCCGGTGACCCGCGTGTCGCACACGACGCGGCCGCCGCTGTCCTCGAGGCAGCTGACGATGGCGTCCGTCAGCATCCCGGAGCCCCCGCGCGGGATGATCCAGCCGCGCCGCTGACGGCCGTAGATCAGCGAGTAGGCCAGGATGCCCGACCCGGCCGCGTCGGCGGGCACGAGTGTCTGGAAGGCCATCCAGAGCATGAAGGACCGGACGTGGCGGCTCTCGAACTCGTGCCGGATCACGTCCCAGGCACTGATCGCGTTGCGTCGCAGCCAGATGCGGCCGCGCGGGTGCTCGTGCAGCAGCTCGGCGAGCGAGGGTCCGTGCCCGATCGGGACCATGCGCGCCGCGTTGAAGATGTGCTTCACCTCGTCGTACTCGGCGATCAGGCGGCGGTAGGCGTCGGCGTCCTGCCGCGAGAAGCGGGCGATCTCCTCGCAGGTCCTGTCCAGGTCGAGCCACATCGTGAGGTGCTCGCCGTCCGGGAAGGCGACGTGTGCCACCGGGTCGGGCTCGATGTACTCGAGGCCGTAGTCGGCCAACAGGCCGAGCTCGTCGTCCGCCAGCAGCGGATTGATCTGAATCAGCGTGTGGCCGGTCGAGCAGGAGTCGACGCGGTAGCCGGCTCCGAGGAGCTCCTCCGTGGTGGCGCCGCCCCCAGGGATCGCGCGGGCGTCAAGCACGACGCACTCGTAGCCCGCCTTCGCGAGGTAGGCAGCCGTGATCAGGCTGTTGTGGCCGCCGCC
>JBBPIK010000080.1:0-6378 GCA_038040415.1 Actinomycetota bacterium | reverse complement strand
AGGCGCGGGTGGCGCTCGAGCACTCCGGCCATCGCCATGTGGGCGGCCGTGACGGTCGTCTCGAGCGGATTGCCGACGGAGTTCCAGAGGTAGTAGTCGCCCAGCGCGGACGCGCCGAACCCGCGCGTGGTGGGATGGATGAACACCACCGCGCCGGTCGACTCCGCGGCGGCCCAGAAGACCTCGAAGCTCTCGTCGCCGAGGTAGGTCCCGCGCACGCTGGCCGCCACCTCCACGCCGGACAGGACGCCGCGGGCCATGAGCTGCTCGAGCTCGCTCGCCGCCGCGGCCGGATCCTGGAGCGGCACGGCGCCGAGCGCGCTCACGCGCTCGGGGTGCGAGCGCACGAGCGCGGTGAGCGCATCGTTCTGGACGCGGCAGCGTTGCAGCCCCTCGGCCGGCTCGGCGTCGTACCAGAGCAGCGGCACCCACGGCGACAGCACCACGCGGTCGACGCCGGCGCGCTCCTGCTCAGCCAGGATGGCGTCGATGCCGACGAACTCCCGCACCGCGGCGCGGATCGCTCTCCCACCGAGCTCGACCACCTGCGCTCCGTCGGCGTCACGGTAGACACGCGGCCGCCACTCCTCCGCCGGGGCGGCGTCGCGCGTGATCTCGGGCACGACGACGTGTGCGTGGAAGTCGACCGTCACGGACCCTCCTTACCCGCGCCCAACGGGGAGGCGCCCGGACCCGCCGACGGACCCGCCGAAGTAGAGCGCGGCCATCTCGGGGTTCGACAAGACGTCGTCCGCCTTGCCCGTCAGCAGCACCCTGCCGCTCTCCATCACGATCCCCTGCTTCGCCATGCGCAGGCCGAAGCGGACATTCTGCTCGACGAGCAGGATCGTCTTGCCCGCCTCCGTCATCACGTGGATGGAGCCGAAGACGTGCTTGAGCGCCTGCGGGTCCAGACCCAGCGACGGTTCGTCAAGCAGCACCAGCTTGGGCTCCAGCATCAGGGAGCGCGCGAACTCGACCATGCGCCGCTGGCCCCCGGAGAGGTTCCCGGCTGACTCCTCGGCGCGCTCGCCGACGACCGGGAACAGCTCGGCGACCTGGTCGTAGCGCCGGCGCACGAGCTTGCGGTCCCGCCGGATGATGTACCCGCCCATCAGGACGTTCTCGCGCACGGTCAGGTTGGCGAACAGCGCATTCGACTGCGGCACCTGCGACACGCCCAGGGCGAGGATCTCGGCGGGGGCGCGGCCGCAGAGCCCCGTGCCGTCGAGCTCGATGTCGCCCCGCCGCGGCCTTAGTAGGCCGCTGACCGCCCGCAGCACCGTCGACTTGCCGGCGCCGTTGGGCCCGACGATGCACGACACCGAGCCCCGCTCCACCTCGATGTCGACGCCCTGGAGCACGTCGCCGCCGCCGTACCCCGCGACCACACCCTTCAAGCTCAGCATCGCCTCACGCTCCCACCGGCTGCTCGAGGCGGAAGTCCTCGCCCAGGTACGCGTCGAGGACCCGCGGGTCGCGCTGAATCTCGTCGGGCGAGCCCTGGGCGATCGTCTTCCCGCGGGCCAAGACGAGGACCGGACGGCACAGCCCGAGCACGAAGGGCATGTTGTGCTCGACGATCAGGAAGGTCTTGCCCCGAGCGTTCAGCTCGCGGATCGTCTCTCCGATCCGCTCGATGAGCGTGGGGTTGATGCCGCCGGCCGGCTCGTCGAGCATGATCAGCTTCGGATCGAGCATGAGCACCTGAGCGAGCTCGACGAGCTTCTGCTGGCCGTAGGACAGGGCCCACGCCGGCTGGTCGCGGAACTTCCGCATCCCGACGAATTCGAGCAGCTCCTCCGCGCGGGCGGCCTCGGACCCGCTGACGGCGCCGAGCGTCAGCTGCCGGAAGCTGAACGACCGCAGTGGCGCCACGACGTTCTCGAGCACGGTCATCTCCCGGAACAGCCGCGTGATCTGGAAGGTACGCCCGAGGCCGCGGTGCGCTCGCTTCCAGGGCGGCAGCCTGTCTATGCGCTCCCCGTCGAACCAGACCTCGCCCGCGTCCGGGGTCATCGTGCCGTCGATCAGGTTGAAGACCGTCGTCTTGCCGGAGCCGTTGGGCCCGAGCAGCGCGGTGATCGAGCCCTCGGGAACGGCGAACGACGCCTCGTCGACGGCCCGCAGGCCGCCGAAGCGCTTCTCGAGCCGCTTGACCTCGAGCAGCGGGGCCCCGTGAGCGCCGGCGTCGGCCACGGCCGGCGCGGCACGCTCGCGGAGCTCGATCGCGCTGTCGAGGCGCTCGCCCACCAAACCGGCCTTGCCGCGAGTGCGCCGTGCCTCGATGAGCTGCTGGGCGCTCGGGATGATCCCGCGCGGCAGGAACAGCACCACGAGCGCCAGCAGCCCGCCGAAGATCAGCAGGCGTGTGTTGCCGCCGCCGAGCTCGTTGTTGGTGAACTCGTTCAGCCACTCGATGATGAAGGCGCCGAGCACCGGGCCCCAGAGCGTCGCCCGGCCGCCGAGCAGCAGCGACAGGACGATCTGGACGCTCAGCAGGATGTTGAACATTCCGGCGGGGTCGATGAACGTCAGGTAGTAGCCGTAGATCGCGCCCGCCATGCTCACGAACACCGCGCTGGCCACGAAGGCGAGCATCTTGTATACGCGGGTGTTCACCCCGACTGTGGCGGCCTTGTCCTCGTCCTCGCGGATCGCGACGAGGCCCATCCCGAACTTCGAGCGCCGGATCCACCAGGACAGCAGCAGCGACAGCGCGAGCAGGCCCAGCAGCGAGTAGTAGAAGGGCCAGTTCTGGTAGTCGACGCTCCAGGTGGGCAGCGGCAGCGTGATCCCACCCGTCCCGTTCGTGAGCTCTTTCCAGTTCGTGGCCACCAGCTGGACCAGGAACAGGAACGCGATCGTGAGGATCACGAACGCATGGCCGCGCGCGCGCATGGCGACCACCCCGAGGAAGGCGGCCACGAGGGCGCCCAGCAGGCCGGCGACCGGAACCCAGACGAAGGGCGACCCGCCGATGTCCGTCGAGAGGATGCCGGCGGTGTAGGCACCGAGTCCGAGGAAGGCGCCCTGGCCCAGGGAGACGTAGCCGGCGTAGCCCGTGATGATGTTGAGCCCGACCGCGCCGATCGCGAAGACCAGCGCCAGGATGATCATGTTCTGGTAGTAGGGATCGTCCGCGAAGAACGGGAAGAACGCGATGAACAGCACGGCCGCCGCGGTCAAGGCGGCCCAGGGGGAGCGCAGCGCGGAGAGCCTGCTCATGCGGTCGCGACGTCCTGCCTGAGACGGGTGCCGAGCAGCCCCTGCGGGCGGATCAGCAGGATCACGAAGACGAAGACGTAGGGCACCGCGGTCGCCCACGCAGGCGAGATGTAGGTGACCGTCATCGCCTCGGCGACGCCCAGCAGCAGCGCGCCGACGAGCGCTCCGGGCAGGCTGCCCATGCCCCCTAGCACGATGATCCCCAGCAGCCGGGCGATCCACTGGTAGTGGGACCCTGGGAGGAACGGGTAGAGCACGCTCACGATCGAGCCGCCCGCTCCGGCGCTCGCCACGCCGATCGCGAAGGTGAGCGCGGCCACGCTGCCGATCTTCACCCCCACCAGCTCGGCGCCCTGGGGGTTCACGGCGCTGGCGCGGATCGCGCGCCCGACCCAGCTGCGGGTGAGGAACAGGTACAGCGCGGCCAGGACGACAAGGGCCACGGCCCCGCCGAAGACCTGCGCCTTCGGAAGGAACACGTCGCCGATCGAGAACGATTGGTTGACGTAGCTGGGCCTCACCGAATGCGAGGTGTTGCCCCAGATCGTGCCCATCACGCCTTCGAGGACCAGCGCCAGCCCGAACGTGAGCAGCACCGAGGCCGCAACCGGCGCCCGGCGGATGCGGCCGACGGTGGTCTGGTACAGCAGCCAGCCGAACACGAACATCGTCGGCGTCGTCAGGAAGATGACCACGAGCGGGTCGAGCCCGGTCGCGGTCCAGATCGAGTAGGTCAGAAAGGCGGCCAGGATCAGGAACGCGCCGTGGGCGATGTTGATCACGTTCATCACGCCGAAGATGAGCGTGAGCCCGGAGGCGAGCAGCGCGTAGACGCCCCCGACCAACAGGCCGAGGACCAGCGTCTGGATGAACTCGGTCACGCCCCTCGGCCGCGCCCCCTCACCGTGCCTACTCGGGCTTCCACGCCGGCAGGATCTCGTCCGAGGTCGCGGCCTCCTCAGGCAGCACTATCTCGGGGACCCCGCTCTGCCACTGCCCGACAAGGAACTCGCCCTCCGGCCGGCCGGCCTTGTCCCAGCTGAGCGGTCCGAGGATCGTGTCGACCTCGTTCTCGCGCAGCCAGTCCGCCAGCTTGAGCTGGTCGTCGATGCTTCCCACCGCGTCGACCGCGGCCTGGAGGACCTGGGCGGTCGCGTAGGCGTCGGCTGCGTCCTCGGGCACCTCCTCGCCGCCGAACATCTCGCGGTACTTCGCCACGAACTCCTTGTTGCCGGGCGTCGCGGCATCCTTGCTGTGGCTGACCGCGTAGAAGATGCCCTCGGTGGTCGGCTTCCCGATGGCCTTTGCGTACTGATCGCCCAGCGAGGGAGCGCTGGTCTGGTAGAGCATCTGCGGCGTGTAGCCGGCCTTGCGCAGGGATCGCACGAGGCCCACGCCGTCCTCGAACGTCGCGCCGTTCACGACGAGATCGGGGCTCGCCGACTTGATCGAGTTGGCGATGCCGTCCAGGTTCGGGTTGTCGATCGTGTAGGTCTTGCGGTAGACGGTCTCGATCCCGGCTCCCTTGAGGATCTTCTCGATCCCCTCCGAGGTCGGCTGGGCGAACGGGTCGTCGAGCGTCGGGTAGGCCGCGGTCTTCGGGCGCTGGTCCTCGGGCAGCTCGGTCACCCACTTGGCCCAGACGTCGCCCTGCTTGTCGGCGGTGGCCTGCTGCGCGAAGAAGAGGTACTTGAAGTCGCGCTCGAAGAGCTCGGGTGCGCCGCCCGCCGGCTCGACGAACAGCATCCGGTTGCGCTCCGCCACCGCCGATGCGGGCAGGTTCAGGAGCGACGAGAAGGTACCCAGCAGCAGGTCGACCTTGTCACGGCTGATGAGGGCGTTGTAGTCCGAGACGATCGTGTTCTGGTTGCTGGCATCGTCCTTGATGACCATCTCGACCTTGCGGCCGAGCAGGCCATCCCCCTCGTTGACCGTGGCCTGCCAGACCTCGTAGCCCTGCTTGGCAGCCTTGCCGGGCTCGGAGAATTCGCCCGTGAGCGGGAGCGACGCGCCGATCTTGATGGGTCCGCCGCCGCCTCCACCACCGCCTTCGTCGTCATCGCCACCACAGCCCGCAGCGACCAGCGACGCCAAGGCCGCGACCAGGACGATCAGCCAGCGTGACTTCGCCATCAAAACACCCTCCTCGGGGTCCCGCCCGTGTGTCGCGGGCGGAGAGGCGGCCGCGACGGGACGCCTCAGCCTGCAATCGATTGCAACCGTTGTGGAGCCTAGTTGCGCGCTCTGCCCCTGTCAACCCCCGCGGGCCAACTGCTCGGCTGGGCCGGGGCAGCTACTCGGCTAGGATGCCGCAATCGTTTGCAGGCAGCCATGCTGATCGACTGGGACATGCCGATTCCGATGGACGACGAGGTCGTCCTGAGAGCCGACGTCTACCGACCCGACGACGAGCGCCACCCGGTGATCCTCTCCTACGGCCCGTACGCCAAGGGCCTGGCCTTCCAGGACGGCTATCCGAACCAGTGGGAGCTGATGGTCGGCGCGCATCCCGAGGTGGCGGCCGGCTCGACGAACCGCTACCAGAACTGGGAAGTCGTCGACCCCGAGAAGTGGGTCCCGGACGGGTACGCCTGCGTCCGCGTGGACTCACGCGGGGCCGGCCGCTCGCCCGGCCGCATAGACCCCTTCTCCCCGCGCGAGACGGACGACCTCGCCGCCTGCATCGAATGGGCGGCGGAGCAATCGTGGAGCAGCGGCAAGGTCGGCCTGAACGGGATCTCCTACTACGCGATCAACCAGTGGCACGTGGCGTCCCGCAAGCCGGCCGGACTGACCGCGATGTGCGCCTGGGAGGGCGCGGCCGACTGGTACCGCGACGCCACCCGCCACGGCGGGATCCTCTCGACCTTCTGGGCCAACTGGTACGAGATGCAGGTCGCGACGGTGCAGCACGGCCGCGGCGAGAACGGCCCGGTGAACCCGAACACCGGCGAGCTCGTCTGCGGGCCTGAGACACTGAAGGAGGACGAGCTCGCGGCGCGCCGGGCGGACTTCGCCGGGGAGGTGCGCGCCCACCCCCTCGACGACGCGTACCACCGCGAGCGGTCCGCTGATTGGGCCGCCGTCGACGTGCCGCTGCTCACGGCGGGCAACTGGGGCGGCCAGGGACTCCACCTCCGAGGCAACGTC
>JBBPIK010000079.1:0-9986 GCA_038040415.1 Actinomycetota bacterium | reverse complement strand
CCGAGCCCGACTACTCGGACGAGATCGCGCGCGAGATCGACGACGAGATCCGCCGCTTCGTCGAGGAGGCCCACCAGACCGCGAAGGACATCCTGGCCGAGCGCCGCGAGGGCCTGGACCGGGTCTCGACGATCCTGCTGGAGCGGGAGACGATCGACGCCGAGCAGTTCGTGAAGCTCTTGGAGGGCGCCACCGAGGAGGAGGTGTTCGGCGAGGCCGACGAGGAGGAGAAGGTGCCCGAGGCTCCGGCGGAGCCGGAGAAGGGCACACAGCGCGAAGGGCCGCGCCCCGTGCCGCGCCCCCGCCCGGGCTTCGCCGGCAGCACCGAGATGCGGGCCGACCCACCCGACGCCTAGTTCCCCCGGCGCCCTGCATCAGGGCGGCGCCTTCGGTATCAAGTAGCGGGAATGGCTGGGACGACGACCCAATTCCGGGCGGGCGTCGTGATCGCGGATCGCTACCGCGTCATCGACCGCCTCGGCCACGGGGGGATGGCTACCGTGTTCCTCGCCGAGGACCAGGTGCTGTCGCGGCAGGTGGCCGTGAAGCGGCTGCACACGGCGGTCGCGGAGGGCGGCGCCGAGCGCTTCAAGCGGGAGGCCCAGCTCGGGGCGGCGCTCAACCATCCGAGCATCGTCGCCGTCTACGACACGCTCTCGGGCCCGGACGGAGTGCTGATCGTGATGGAGTACGTCCCCGGCCAGCCCCTCTCTGGGCTGATCGCGGTCGGGCCCATGGAGCCCGGCGAGACGATCCGAATCCTGCGGGACGTGGCCAGCGGGCTCGACTACGCGCATCTGCGGGGGGTGGTCCACCGGGACGTGAAGCCCGCCAACATCCTGGTCCGCGACGACGGCGTCGTGAAGCTGAGCGACCTGGGGGTGGCGACGGCGGCTCACGTGAGCCGGATCACCGCCACTCACGACGTTCTCGGCACCCTCGGCTACATCGCCCCGGAGCGCCTCGACGGAGAGCCGGGCGGCCCGCCGGCGGACGTCTATTCGCTGGCGGCGGTTGCCTTCGAGGTCCTGAGCGGGCAGAGGCCCCAACGTGGCGCCACCCTCGCCGAGGCCCTCCGTCGCTCCGTGGCGGAGCCGCCGCCGGATCTGCGGGAGGCCTGGCCTCAGGCCCCCGGGGCCGCTGCCGCAGTCCTGGGCCGCGGCCTCGATGCGGACCCGGATCAGCGTCCGCTCAGCGCCGGGCGGCTGATCGAGGAGCTCGAGGTGGCGCTCCAGCCAGGCGTCGCCGTGACGGCGGCGGAGCGGGCGACCGGGCCGATGCGGATCACCGTTTCGTCCGGAAGGCGCTTGCGGGCGGCGCTGGTCGGGGCACTGCTCGCCATCGCGGTGGGGGTCGTCGCGCTGCTCCTAGCCGGCGGCGGGGACTCGCCGACAACTTCCGGGCCGTCCGCGAGCGCCGGCCCGAGCCGCTCCGGCGACGGCTCGGACCCCGCAAACGAGCCGGGCTCGGCGTCGACCACGACCACCACTACGACCACCACGGCCGCGCCGGCGCCCCCCGCGGCGGCTGCAGGGCTCTCCGGGGCAACGCTCAACGACCAGGGCTATGCGCTGATCCAGGATGGGCGCTACGACGAGGCGGTCCCGGTGCTGCAACGCGCCGTGGACTCCTTCCCCGACGGAACCGATGACATCAACTACGCGTACGCGCTCTTCAACCTCGGCAACGCGCTCCGCCTGGCGGGGCGACCGGACGAGGCGATCCCGATCCTCGAGCAGCGGCTCGAGTTCCGCGACCAGAAAGGGACGGTGAAGCGAGAGCTGGCGGCGGCCAGGGCCGCGGCGGCCGGGGGCGGGGCGCCAGAGGAGGGCGAGAGCGAGGAGTAGGCTGGGCGCCGATGCCGCGCCTGATGGGGATCGTCAACGTGACCCCCGATTCGTTCTCGGACGGGGGGCTATTCATCGAGCCGGAGCGGGCGATTGAGCACGCCCGGCGGCTGGCTGCCGAGGGCGCGGACCTGCTCGACGTCGGCGGCGAGTCGACGCGCCCCGGGGCCGGCGCGGTCTCGGCCGCCGAGGAGCTGGACAGGGTCGTCCCCGTGCTCGAGGGGTTGCTTTCCGCGGAGCCGGGGGACGCCGGAATCGCGATCTCGATCGACACCTCCAAGGTCGCCGTGGCCGAGGCGGCGCTGGACATCGGGGCGCAGATCGTCAACGACGTCACCGCGCTCCGCTCCGAGCCCCAGCTCGGGGCTCTCTGCGCGCAGCGCGACTGCGGCCTGGTGCTGATGCACATGCAGGGCACGCCGCGCACCATGCAGGAAAACCCCAGCTACGACGACGTGGTCGACGAGGTCAAGGCTTTCCTGGCGGAGCGGATCGAGTTCGCGACCTCGGAGGGGGTGTCCGAGGAACGGATCTGGGTCGATCCCGGGATCGGCTTCGGCAAGACCGTGGAGCACAACCTCGAGCTCCTGCGGCGGCTCGGCGAATTGCGGGAGCTGGGCCGGCCGATCATGATCGGCGCCTCGCGCAAGAGCTTCCTCGGCAAGCTCACGGGCCGCGAGGCGGATGAGCGGCTGGGCGGCACGATCGCCGCCAACGTGCTGGCGCTGCTCGGCGGGGCGGAGGTGTTCCGCGTCCACGACGTGGCCGAGCTGCGGCAGGCCCTCGACGTGGCCGAGGCGATCCTGGGCCGCCGTGCGTGGGAGCGGCGAACGCCATTGACCCCGGCGAGCACCTAGGCCCGTGGAGGCGCACCGTCAGGGGCTTGACTCCGCCGTCGAGGTCGAGGTTCGCGGCCTCTCCATATATACGCATCACGGGGTTACCGAGGCCGAGCGGGAGGTCGGGCAGCGCCTCGAGATCGACCTCAGCTTCGACGTCCCCGACTGCGATGCGGTGCTCACCGACCGGCTGGAGGACACGGCGGACTACGCCGAGGCCTGCGACATCGTCGCCCTGGCCGCGACCGAGCGCAGCTACAGGACGCTCGAGCGCCTCTGCCACGTGATCGGTGAGCGGTTGATGGAGCGGTTTGCCTGCGAGTCGGTCCGCGTTCGCGCCGCCAAGCCCGATCCGCCGCTTCCGCTCGCGATCAGCGAGGTGGCGGTCGAGGTTGTTCACGAGCGCGCGATGGCCAACGAGCAGGAGAAGGAGCCAGAGTGAGCCGCCGGGGGCCGCGGCGGCCATTGGGGCGGTGAGGGTCGGCTACCTGGGCCTCGGCTCCAACGTCGGCGACCGGGCCGCCCATCTGCGGGCCGCCGTCGCGGCGCTGCGCGAGCATGGGGTGGAGGTGCACGCCACCTCCTCGCTGTACGAAACCGAGCCGGTCGGGGAGATCCTCGACCAGCCCGACTTCCTGAACGCCGCAGTGAGGATCCGCACCGGGCTCGAGCCGGCAGCTCTGCTCGATCTCTGCAAGGCGATCGAGGTCGAGCAGGGGCGAATGCTCGGCGGGCAGCGCCACGGCCCGCGACCGCTCGACCTGGACCTGTTGCTGCTTGGTGACCTCGAGCTCGAGAGCGACCGGCTGACCCTGCCCCACCCGCAGGTGACGAGTCGCCGCTTCGTGCTTGAGCCGCTGCTGGAGCTCGACCCCGAGCTGGCGCTGCCCGACGGGACGCCGCTCGCCCAGGCGCTGGCGAAGCTCGCCCCGGGACAGGCGGCCAAGCGGCTAGGTGGCAGCCGCTTGTGAGCTCGCCCGGCTGGTCGCCCGCAGTGGCTCGAGCCAGGCGGGCGGCAGCACGGGAGGGGCGTGGCCGGGAAAGTCGGGGATGGCGCGTAGCGCCATCTGCCCTGCGGGACGTTCCTCGATTGCCGGCCGCAGGTCGTCCAGGGTCATGGCCAGGCGAAGGCTGGCGCCGATCTGGAGGTCGGCCGCGTTCGGCGGATCGCCCCCGAGCACGCCCTCCGCGATCCATTCGTCCACCTGCTGAAGCTGGCCCGGGAGCGCCGCCACGTCGGCGCGGACCGTCTCGTCGCCGGCGCTGTTCATTCGGGCAGCAGCGGCGACGATGGGCGCGGCAGTCCTGACGGCGAGCCCGATCGGCACCCCGAGCTTGGCGCCCTCGGCGTAGCTGCGAAGCGGCGCGCGATCGCGCTTCAGCGCGTTCCAGAGGATCCGGCGCACGGGTGCCTGGAGGACCTCGTCGCCCCAGCGCTCGGCATCCTCGACCGCCGCCCGCTCGCCGGCGTCCGGCGGATAGAGCGCCGGCTCGGGGCGGATGCGGTCGAGCTCGCGAGCGATCTCGCGCGACCCGGACAGCTTCCTGCCGTCGATCTTCAGCGACGGCACGGTGTTCGAGGGAAAGCGCAGGACCCGCAGGGCCCCGCGCGAGATCACCGGCATCAAGTCGGTGCGCTTGTACGGGATTCCCTTCAGCTCCAGCATCCGCCGCGCGACCATCGCGGGATGCGAGCCGGGTATTACGTAGAGCGTTGCCTCGGGGGACTGCGCCATGGCGCGAGCATCCTATGTCACCAGGGCGGGGCGTCCACTCGGCTCGGTGGCCGGCGCTGACGGGATAATCAGCGCGTGCTGCTAGCCATCGACGTCGGCAACACGCAGAGCCACCTCGGCATCTTCGACGGGCACGATCTCGCCGAGCACTGGCGATTCGCGACCCAGACCGACGAGACCGCCGACGAGCTCGCCGTGCGGGTTTCGACCCTGCTCGCGCTGCGCGGCATGCGGCCCGAGCAGGTGGAAGGGTCCGTCGTCTCCTCCGTCGTTCCGCAGCTCACCCCCGAGTACGCGGGGATGTCCGAGCGCTACCTCGCCGGGGGCTGCCTGATCGTCGGCCCAGGCGTCAAGACCGGGATGCCGATCCGGCTCGACAACCCGCTTGAGCTGGGCGCGGACCGGCTGGTCAACGCGGTGGCCGCATACGAGCGGTTCGGTGGGTCGTGCGCGGTAGCGGACTTCGGGACCGCGATCACCTTCGACGTGGTCTCAGAGGAGGGCGAGTACCTGGGCGGTGTGATCGGGCCCGGTGTGGAGATCTCGATGGAGGCGCTCGCGAGGCGAACAGCGAAGTTGCCGCCGATCGAGCTGGGGGAGCCCCTGGGCGAGCCGGGCGGTGTGATCGGCAAGACGACTCACGCCAGCCTCCAGTCGGGCATCGTGTACGGGTTCGCCGGAGCGGTGGACGCGATCGCGCGCCGGGTGCAACGCGAGGTTGGAGGCCAAACCGACTTCGTCGCCACCGGCGGCCACGCCGCCGCCATCATCCCCTTCTGCGAGATGATCGACGAGGTGGACGACCTGCTGACGCTGACGGGCCTCCGGTTGATCCACGAGAGAAACGCATGACGCAACCGTCTCTGACAACTCCGTTTCGGATCGGCGACCTGACCGTCGCCAACCGTGTGCTGCTGGCGCCCCTGGCCGGGATCGGCAACTGGTTCGTGCGGCTTCAGGCGCGCCGCCACGGAGCGGGGCTCGCCGTCTCGGAGATGGTCTCGAGCTTCGGGCTTCACCACCGTAACGAGCGCACGATTCGTGAGCTGCTTCGCATCCACCCCGCGGAGCACCCGGTCTCGATCCAGCTGTTCGGCCACGATCCCGGGGTGATGCGCTCGGCCGCCGCGATCGCGGCCCAGGCCGGCGCCGACCTGATCGACATCAACATGGGTTGCCCGGTACGCAAGGTGCGCGCGGCCGGCGCCGGCGCTGCGCTCCTCGCGCGGCCCGAGCTTGCCGTGCGGATCGCTCGGGCCGCCGCGCAGGGCTCAGGCCGTCCGGTGACCGTGAAGCTGCGCTCAGGGATCGGCCCGGATGACCGCTTGGGGCTGGACCTGGCGCCGCGGCTGGTGGAGGAAGCCGGCGTGGCCGCGGTCGCCATGCACCCGCGGAGCGCCGCCGTCCAGCACCAGGGAAGCCCGGACTACGCGCTCGTCCGCGAGCTCGTCGAGCGGCTGGCAGGGGCCGTGCCGGTGATCGTCTCCGGCGGGCTCGGCACAGCCGAGGACGCACGCCGCGCCTACCGGGAGTCGACCGCCGACGCGATCATGATCGCCCGCGGCGCGCTCGGAAACCCGTGGATCTTCGAGCAGCTCATCGGCCGCCGCAGCGACCGGCTGCCGCCGCGTGCCGAGATCGTGGACGAGCTGTTGTGGACGATGGAGCGCGCCGAGGAGCACTTGGGCGCGCGACGCGCGGCACGCTACGCACGCAAGTTCTACCCCTGGTACCTGGAGCGGCTTGGCATCCGCGGCCGCGACGCGGATGTCTTCCAGCGCACCGAGAGCCTCGACCAGGCGAGGGAGCTGCTCGCCTCGGTGGGCGAGCCGCTGCCGATCGCCGCCTGAGACCCCGGCCGGAGAGCGTGAGCGCCTCGCTATAATCGCGCGCCTGCCCGAGCCAGCAAGCGCCGCAAGCGCCGCGTTCGGGCGTTTATTTAGTAGTTGGAGGAGGCACCTGATCATCAGGGGTCATCACGAATACGACGATTGAGGTCGAGAGACGTGGCTCGTGAATCACTGATCACCCAGGAGGGCCTGGAGAAGCTCCACGAGGAGCTGGAGCGCATGACCACCGTGAAGCGCCGCGAGGTCGCCGAGCGGATCAAGGACGCCCGAGAGTTCGGCGACATCATGGAGAACGCCGAGTACGACGACGCCAAGAACGAGCAGGCGCTGCTCGAGCAGCGGATCGCCCAGCTCGAGGAACGCGTCCGCCGGGCCACCGTGATCGACGAGAAGCAGATCAGCACCGACGTCGTCTCGGTCGGCGTCCGCGTCCACGTCAAGGACCAGAAGTCGGGCGATTCGAAGAAGTTCCAGATTGTCGGCTCAGCCGAGGCAAACCCGACCGAGGACAAGCTCTCCAACGAGTCGCCGATCGGCAGCGCGCTGGTCGGCCACAAGCGCGGCGACGTGGTCAGCGTTGAGGTCCCGCGCGGACCGAAGCGCAAGCTGAAGATCACCAAGATCGAGGCTGCCTGACCCAGGCGTCGATAGGCTCGCCACCCTGTGAGTGACGAGTCCCACCTCCTCGCCGAGCGGCGGGAGAAGCTGAAGCGGCTGCGCGACGCGGGAGTTGAGCCGTTCCCCCATGCCTATCAGGGGCGCTCGGAGGTAGTCGAGATTCGCACCGCGCACGAGGGGCTCGCCACCGGCGCCGAGACCGAAGATCGCCGACGAGTCGCGGGACGGATTGCCGCCCGGCGCGGGCATGGGAGGGCGGCGTTCATCGACCTCGTGGATGGCACGGGACGGATTCAGCTCCACGCTCGAGAGGATCTGCTCGGCACCGAGGCGTTCGAGCTGCTGGTCGGGCTGGACCTCGGGGACATGGTGGGCGCCGAGGGCATTGTCTTTGCCACCAAGCACGGCGAGCTGTCCCTGCGCCTGGAGGGATGGACGTTGCTGGCCAAGAGTCTCCGTCCGCCGCCCGACAAGTACCACGGTCTCGAGGACGTGGAGCTCCGGTACCGCCATCGCGAGCTGGACCTGATGGCCAACCCGGATGTCCGTGACCTGTTCGAAAAGAGGGCGCAGGTGATCGGGACGACCCGCGAGTGGCTGGACGAGCGGGGGTTCCTCGAAGTCGAGACCCCGGTGCTCCAGCCCCTCTATGGCGGCGCGCTGGCGCGCCCCTTCACCACCCACCACAACGCGCTCGACCGCGACCTCTACCTGCGGATCGCCACCGAGCTCTATCTGAAGCGGTGCGTGATCGGGGGCATCGAGCGGGTCTACGAGCTGGGCAAGGACTTTCGCAACGAGGGCATCTCGTCGACGCACAACCCCGAGTTCACGATGCTCGAGTGGTACGAGGCGTATGCGGACTACTCCGATGCGGCCCAGCGGCTCGAGCAGCTGGTCGCTCAGGTTGCCGAGCGCGTGCTCGGGACCACCCGGATCGAGCGGGAGGGCACGGAGATCGACCTGGCGCCGCCCTGGCGCCGCGTGACCCTCCGAGAGGCGATCTCGGAGCGCACCGGAATCGATCTCGCGGAGCGGCCGAGCCGCGACCAGCTCGCGGCGGCGATGGGCTCCGAGGTGGACCCCGCCAACGGCTGGGGAAAGCTGGTCGACAGCCTGCTCTCGAAGCTCGTCGAGCCCGCGCTGATCCAACCGACCTTCGTGCTCGACTACCCGGTCGAGCTGTCGCCCTTCGCCAAGAGGCACCGCTCCGAGCAGGGGTTCGTGGAGCGCTGGGAGGCGTTCCTGGGTGGGATCGAGATCGCCAACGCATTCACGGAGCTCAACGACCCCGACGAGCAGCGCCGTCGCTTCGAGCAGCAGCGGGAAGAGCTCCAGCGGGGCGACGAGGAGGCCCAGCCGTTCGACGAGGCCTTCCTGGAGGCGCTCGAGCACGGGATGCCGCCCACAGCCGGGGTGGGGCTCGGAATCGACCGCCTGACCATGATCCTGACCGGCGCCCGCACCCTGCGCGAGGTGGTGCTGTTCCCCGTCATGCGGTAACCCAAAGTCCCCCGCAAACTGCGATCGGATCGGGGAAATGGAGGATTCGACCGGCTGGGACCGGAAGGGGCGCCGATATACTTGGCACTCGGTCGTAATCGACAAACCGGAGGTCTAATCCGTCGGCAAGGTTCAGCCGAAAAGGTGGATGAGGACTCCGGTGATCTTGCGTCCCTGCGTGGGGTTTCCGGAGGTCGCCACCCAGTAGGCCATACTGAAGTTGAGGGATTCGACCCCGAAACCTCGAAGAGGCAGAAGGGTTTCACCTAGAGCAAAGGCAGTCCCAAGTGTTTGAGCGATTCACAGAACGCGCCCGTCAAGTGGTCGTCCTCGCCCAGGAGGAGGCCAGGACGCTGAAGCACAACTACATCGGCACCGAGCACATCCTGCTCGGGCTGCTGCGCGAGGAGGAGGGGCTCGCCGCGCGTGTCCTGGAGTCTCTCGACATCACCGTCGAGCGGGTTCGCGCCCAGGTGGTGCGGATCGTCGGCTCCGGTGAGGAGGTCACCTCCGGCCAGATCCCGTTCACGCCCCGCGCCAAGAAGGTGCTCGAGCTGGCATTGCGCGAGGCGCTCTCCCTCGGGCACAACTACATCGGAACCGAGCACATCCTGCTCGGCTTGGTGCGCGAGAACGAGGGGGTCGCGGCCCGCATCCTGCTCGACTTCGACGCGGACTCGGAGAAGATCCGCAATGAGGTGATTCGCATGCTCTCCGGTCCCGGGGGCCGGCGCTCGGCCGCCGCCACTGGAGCAGGCGAGGGCAAGAAGTCGTCGAAGCTGCTCGACCAGTTCGGGCGCAACCTGACCAAGCTGGCCGCCGAGTCGAAGCTCGACCCGGTGATCGGCCGTGAGACCGAGATCGAGCGAATCATGCAGATCCTCTCCCGCCGGACCAAGAACAACCCGGTGCTGGTGGGCGAGCCAGGCGTTGGAAAGACCGCGATCGTCGAGGGGCTCGCCTCCAGGATCATCAAGGGCGAGGTGCCGGAGCTGCTCAAGAACAGGCAGATCTACACCCTCGACCTCGCCGCCCTGGTCGCCGGGTCCAAGTACCGAGGCGAGTTCGAGGAGCGGCTGAAGAAGGTGATGAAGGAAATCACCCAGCGGGGAGACATCGTGCTGTTCATCGACGAGCTCCACAACCTGGTCGGCGCCGGCGCCGCCGAGGGCGCGATCGACGCCGCCTCGATCCTGAAGCCGGCGCTGGCTCGGGGCGAGATCCAGACGATCGGCGCGACGACCATGGACGAATACCGCAAGTACCTGGAGCGCGACTCGGCGCTGGAGCGCCGCTTCCAGCAGATCAAGGTCGACCAGCCGTCGATTCAGGACACGGTCTCGATCCTCGAGGGCCTGCGGGAGCGCTACGAGGACCACCACCACGTGAAGCTGACCGACGATGCCCTGCGCGCCGCCGCCGAGCTCGCCGACCGCTACATCTCCGACCGTTTCCTGCCCGACAAGGCGATCGACCTGATCGACGAGGCGGCTTCGCGGATGCGGATCAAGTCGATGTCGCAACCGCCGGTGTACCGAGACCTCGAGGAGGAGATCGAGGAGACCCGGCGCTCCAAGGAGGCCGCGATCGAGG
>JBBPIK010000142.1:0-2741 GCA_038040415.1 Actinomycetota bacterium | reverse complement strand
AGGTGGTCAGGATCGACAAGGACGAGGTCCTGGTCGACATCGGCTACAAGTCCGAGGGGGTCATCCCCTCGACAGAGCTCTCGATCCGGCGCTCGGTGGACCCCGCCGAGGAGGTCTCGCTTGGCGAGCGCGTCGATGCGCTGGTGCTCACCAAAGAGGACCAGGAGGGGCGGTTGCTGCTGTCCAAGAAGCGCGCCCGCTTCGAGAAGGCTTGGCGAAAGATCGAGGCGGCGGCCGAGTCCGGCGAGCCGGTCGACGGGACGGTGATCGAGGTGGTCAAGGGGGGGCTGATCCTCGACCTCGGCGTGCGGGGCTTCCTTCCCGCCTCGCTGGTCGACATCCGTCGCGTGCACAACCTCGACGAGTTCAAGGGCCAGACGCTCGAGTGCAAGGTGATCGAGCTCAACCGCAGCCGCAACAACGTGGTGCTGTCGCGCCGCGCCGTCTTGGAGGAGGAGCGCAAGGAGGTTCGCGAGCAGATCCTCGGCCGCCTCCAGCCCGGCGCGGTGGTGGAGGGGAAGATCTCCAACATCGTCGATTTCGGCGCCTTCGTCGACCTCGACGGGATCGACGGGCTGATCCACATCTCCGAGCTTTCGTGGAGCCACGTCAACCACCCCTCCGAGGTGCTCTCGGTGGGCGAAACGGTCAGTGTGAAGGTGCTCGACATCGACCGCGAGCGCCAGCGGATCTCGCTTGGCCTGAAGCAGACCCAGGAGGATCCGTGGCGTCGGGTGCTCGAGGAGTACCGCCCCAACGACGTGCTCGAGGGCAAGGTCACGAAGGTGGTCGCCTTCGGCGCCTTCGTCGAGATCATTCCGGGCGTCGAGGGGCTGGTCCACATCTCGGAGCTGGCCGAGCACCACGTCGAGAACCCGAGCGAAGTGGTCTCGCCCGGCGACGAGACCTGGGTCAGGATCCTCGAGATCGACGATAACCGCCGCCGGATCTCGCTCAGCGTGAAGCGCGCCCAGTCGCAGAACCTTCCCCTCCGAGACCTGATGCCGCCGGAGCTGACCGGCGAGGCGGAGGCGACACCCGAGGAAGTGCCCGATCTCGACGTGTCCGAGGAGGTCTTTCCGGAGCCGCCGCCCCAGCCGGAGGCAGAGCAGGAGGGCGCAGGAGGCGAGGAGACCGGCGAACCGCCCTCGGAGGAAGAGGGCTCCTGAGCGGCGGGCGGTGGCCCCACCGCCTGACACCAACCGGCCCGTTTTCGTCGGCCTGACCGGCACGGTCGCCGCGGGCAAGTCGGAGGCCCTCGCCGCCTTCGCACGGCTCGGCGCAGCGACGCTGTCGAGCGACGCCGTGACTCACGAGCTCCTCGGCACGCCCGAGGTTCGCGAGCGACTCGTGGAGCGCTGGGGCGACGCGCTGCTGGTGGACGGCGAGGTGGATCGCGCAAAGGTCGGCGCGATCGTCTTCGGGCAACCCGACGAGCTCGCCTGGCTCGAGTCCGTGCTCCACCCGCTGGTCGGCGCGCGGATACTCGAATGGCGCCAATCGCTGCCGGCGGAGACGTCGCTCGCCGTGATCGAGGTCCCGTTGCTGTTCGAGACCGGTATGGAGGGCGTGTTCGACGCCACCGTGTGCGTGGTGGCGAACGACTCGATGCGGGCGGCGCGAGCAGGGGACCGCGGGACGGAGCTGCTCGAGGGCCGCAGCGGCCGACAGCTCTCTCAGGAGGAAAAGGCCGCCCGAGCGACCTACGTGATCTCGAACGACGGCTCGCTGGCCGAGCTCGAGGAGCAGGTGGAGCGACTGATGCCGACGCTGACCGCGCTGGCGCCCGAAGCGGCGTGAGCCCAGTGAAGACAGCCTCTCGCGGCGGCAGGCCCCGAACCCGCGCGGCGACTGGCCCCAGGTCCCGCAGGCGCCGGTGGCTGGCGATCCTTGCCGCGGCCGCGATCGGGGCCGCGGCGGCGATCGGGATCAGCCGGATCGACTTCGAGGGGGCGATCCGCGAGGTGACGCTGCCGCTGCGGCACGACGACATCATTCGCCAGCAGGCCGCCGAGAAGGACCTCGATCCGGCGCTGATCGCGGCCACCATCTACGCCGAGTCCAAGTTCCGCGAGCGGGAGCGCTCCGAGGCGGGAGCCCGGGGCCTGATGCAGGTGACGCCGGCCACCGCCCTCGAGATCGCCACCAAGAGCGAAGGAACCGAGTTCGTGGTCGAGGATCTCTTCAACCCCGACATCAACATCCGCTACGGAAGCTTTCACCTGCGCGAGCTGCTCGACCGCTACGGCGGCAACGAGGTCGCGGCCCTCGCGGCCTACAACGCCGGGCCCTCCAACGTCGACGAATGGGGGGGCTCGAGCCTCGAGCTCGACGGGATCGGTTTTCCGGAAACTCACGCCTACGTCGAGGAGGTCCTCGAGAAGCGCCAGGCGTACAGCAGCGAGTACGCGGGCGACCTGGGGCTCGGCGGCTGAAACCTGCGAGTTCCGCTGGGCGCTCTGGCCGCGGCGGCTGCGACGCCCGCTATCTTGGCTCCGTGCCCGATTTCAAGCTCAATCCCGCCTACACGGCGACCGCCGACCAGCCCAAGGCGATCTCGGGGCTCGCCGAGGGCCTGGGGGGCGACGACCGTTTCATGACCCTGCTCGGCGCCACCGGCACCGGGAAGACGTTCACGATGGCCGGGGTGATCGAGCGGGTGCAGCGGCCGGCGCTGGTCATCGCTCACAACAAGACGCTGGCCGCGCAGCTCTGCAACGAGTTCCGCGAGTTCTTCGGCG
>JBBPIK010000078.1:0-10338 GCA_038040415.1 Actinomycetota bacterium | reverse complement strand
CGGGGGATCTCCCACTTGTCGGCGATCATCTCCGCCGAGATGCCCTGCGGGACGAGGTTGTAGCGCTCGAGCAGCTGCGGCGAGAAGGCGAACCCGTGCTCCTGCTGGACGGACATCCCGTCAGCGAACGAGAGGTGGCCCATGTGCTCGACGCCGCCGCCGATCGCGGCGTCGTGCACCCCGGAGGCGACCAGAGCGGCGGCGAAGTTCACGGCCTGCTGCGCAGAACCGCACTGGCGATCGATCGTGGTCGCCGGGGTCTCGATCGGGAGGCCCGCCTCGAGCCAGGCGTTGCGACCGATGTTGAGCCCCTGCTCGCCGAACTGCTGCACGCAACCGGTCACCACGTCCTCGACCTCGGAGGCCTCGATCCCGGTGCGGTCGACGAGCTCCTTGAACGTCCTCGAGAGCAGGTTGGAGGCATGGACGTCCTTGTAGTAGCCCTTCTCCTCGTGACCGCGGCCGATCGGGGTACGGACCGCCTCGACGATCACCACCTCGCGACCCTGGAACTTGCCGTTGCTCGCCATCCGGATGCCTCCGTTCGGTCGTTTGAGATGCCTCAATGGACGATAGCCGATTGGTTGACTGACCAGTCAACCAGCGAGCTCGGCCGCCGAGCAGGCGCCGCTACTTGGCCAGGCGGGGCAGCGCGACCGAGAGGTTCGAGACCCGGACCGAGAAGGCCCCGTTGCTGGCCTGGTAGTAGGGCGCGTCGCGTCCGAGAAGCTGGAGCGCGACCCTGTGCCCTTGGCCGAACCGGTAACCGTTGCCGTGGAGCTGGAAAACGATCCGCCCGCTTTGGTTGTTGTTCAGGGCGTAGACGCCCCGGTCCACCAGGCGCTGCTGACCGTTCGGCATCAGGTCCCACAGCCTCGCTGCGATCTGGCCGAAGTTGCCCGTCGTCTCGATCTGGGCGCGCACCGTCGGCCGGCCGAGCATGGTGAAGGCGCTGTCGAAGCGGTACCTGTAGGTGGCGGTGTTGGGCTCGTTCACGATCTGGATCGTCTTGCAGGAGTCCGTGGTGCCGCCGATCGGATCGAACTGCGCCGCCACGTTCTGATTGCCTCCGCTTGAGTTGAAGGTCTTTGCGGGGTTGGAGCCGAATATGAGGGCACCGTCCTGGATCGCCCTCCAACTGAGGGCCCTGAACGGGCCTGCATCGGGGGCACTCTGGGGACATGTCTGGTTGAACGCGGTGACGGAGCCGCGCGGCGGGGTGCCGCCGCCACCCGTCTTCACGTAGGCATCGAAGAAACGCGCCGCCTGGCCGAAGAAGAGCTTGTTCGTGGCCTCCTTGTTCGATCCGCGGCTGTGGCCGAGGTCGCCGAGCTGGAGGCTGACCGCGAAGCGTGGGTATCGCGAGCGAAGCAGGTTGTAGGAGCGGAGGGCATGGGGAGCCGGGAACAGGTCGTCCGTCCAGCCGTTTTGGATCAGCAGGGGCGCCGGCCTCGAGGCGCCCGCCAGGAACGCCAAGCCGTAGGCGCCGTGGTAGTTGTAGAGGCTGCGGAGGGCAGCCATGGCGTCGGCGGAGAGCGGCTTGCCCGCCTGGACCTCGGCGAAGCTCAGAGGGAGGTTGGCGTCGCGATCGGTGCACGGGGTGGAGGCCGGCGCCGTCCCGCAGTAGTAGCCGCTTGCCGAGCCGAGGGCGTAGAGCCCGCTGATGTAGCTCTGGATCGGAACGCCGACCGGGGTCAGGCTCTGCCCCCGCGGCGCGACCTGGGTGTCGAGGAAGCGGCCGTTGGGGAGCAGCGCGTCGACGAGGTCGGACCACGGCCAGCGCGGGTACGCGGCCGCGATCTGGAGCGGCGTTCCATCGGGGCTGCGCCAGGGCATGAGCGTGCCGTCTGGCCTTCGGATCCGATCGCGCAGGAAGGCGAGCTCCATGCTCTGCCCCCCTCCGTAGGAGACGCCCGTGACCCCGATCCTGCTCGGCTTGACGATGCCCTGGTCGGCGAGCCGGCCGAGCAGGTACTGGGTGTCGCGCGCCTCGTATCGCGTGTCGCCGAGGTGGATGTAGCCCTTGCCGCAGGGGCCGGAGTGGTCCGGGGGCGGAGCCCCTCCGCAGGAATCGCCGAAGCCGCGAGCTGTGTAGTTGAGGACGGCGTATCCCTGGCGGGCGAAGAAGTTGTTGTTGTAGTAGGCGCTCGGTCCGCCGGTCGGGGAGGTCGACTCGAAAGCCGTCTTGCTGCCGCCCCAGCCGTGCAGCATGACGATGGTCGGAAACGGCCCGTTCCCCTGAGCCGGGAGGGTAACGTCGACGTCGAGCGGAACCCCGTCGAAGGTGGGAACCCGTTCCGCGCGGCTGGTGGTGGGGCAAAAGCGCACCCCGTTCTGGGCCTGGCACGAGTGCCCGAACGGCTCGGGCGCAGCGGACGCATCGGCCGCCAGTCCCAGCGTGGCGATCAGCATCGCCATCAAGGCGACTATCCACCGGCCGCGAAAAACGCCCGACTGTGCGAATTCCCCTCCGTGCACGAGATTGAGGATAGCCGAGGCGCCGCGGCCTGGCACCGGCCCCTACTGGCTGGGGAGCGGCGAGCCGGCTGCGAATAGGAACCAGATCGCCATCGCGGCGCAGGCCAGCAGCACCGAGGCGAGGACGACGGCCTCGAGCGCGTTCATGCCGCCGGGGCTGGCCCGTTCGTCGCTGAGGCTCTTTCGCCAGGCCGGCAGGTAGCGCGTCGGCAGCTTGGTGGTGCCGGTGATCCTCACGTAGAGGCGGTTCAGCCGCGACAGCACCCAGGCCATGGCGATGATCGAGCAGACGATGCCGAAGAAGACCAACGTGTAGGGGCCGCCCGAGGGCTGCTGGGTGTCCGCGATCATCGAGCCGATCCAGATCCAGCCCCACGGGATCACCGTCCACATCGAGAAGGCACCCAGCACCATCACAGCCAGCACGAAGGTGGCGGCCAGGCTGGCTCCGGCCGCCGCTGGAGCGTGTCGCCTCGCATCCGCCATGTGCCCAGGGTACGCCGCGGCGCCCCTCGGCGTCAGGCGAGCCTGGATCGGCCCGACCGGGACGGGGGCGTGATAGTAACCACCGTGGGTGAGCAGCTCGGATGGATACAGGCGTCCGGCGGTGGTCGGCAGCGGGGCGATCGGCTGCGCCCTCGCCGCCTCTGCGACAGCGCTCGGCGAAGTCAGGCTGCTGGCCAGAAGCGACGTCTCGGCCTGGCGGGCCGAGGAACGAGCGCAGGCCGATTGCTCGAAGGTCGACGGCGGGGACCCGAAGCGGATTCGGGTGACGACGGACCCGGCGGACCTGTCCAACTGCGACATCGTGGTTGAGGCGGTGATCGAGGAGCTCGACGCAAAGGCCGACCTGCTTCGCGAGCTGGGCGATTCCAGCCCGGAGGCCGACCTGGCGAGCACCACGTCGTCGTTGCCGGTGGCCGAGCTGGCCACCCGGAGCGGACATGCCGACAGGGTCTTCGGCTTCCACGTCTTCAACCCCGTGCAGGTGATGGAGCTCGTGGAGCTCTGCGCCCCGGACCGCCTCCGCGACGGCGTGCGCGAGCGCGCCCGGAGCTGGGCCCGGGCGCTGGGCAAAACCGTGATCGAGGTTCCCGACCAGCCCGGGTTCGTCGTCAACCGGTTGCTCTTTCCGTACCTGTTCGACGCCGTGCGGCTGATGGAACGCACCGGGATGGAGGCAGCCGACGTGGACTCGTGCATGCGGCTGGGCGCCCGCTATCCGATGGGGCCCCTGCGCCTGCTCGACTTCATCGGGCTGGACGTTGCCGCGTCGATCGGCCAGAGCCTGTTCAGCGACTCCGAGGAGGACCGCTACCGCGCCCCCGGGCTGATCGAGGAGCTGATCGGCAAGGGCAAGCTCGGCCGCAAGAGCCAGGCCGGGTTCTACCAGTACGACTGAGGGGCTGAGCGCTACGCGGCGGTGCGCTTGCGCTTCCCGGCGAGGTCCCAGATCACGTCGGCCTCCGAGATCCCCTGACGGCGAGCCGTCTCGCTGACGTCCTGCCACGGAAGCTGCGCGTCCGGGAGCTCGTCCCATCGGGCCAAGTCGAGGCCCTCAAGCGCCCCGCGAAGCGCCGGCCCCAGATGCTCCTCGGCGCGAAGAACAGCCTTCAGGACCTCGAGCTGCTTGTCGGTGAACTTCACTGTCCACATAGCGGTGCCCCTTCACGTAGGTGAGCCGGACCGCCCGCAAACTAGACCCGTTCGCGGACGGAAGCTGGGGGGTCGGAACGCCGCAAATTGCGGGTCTACGGCCCGCTGGTGCCCTGCTGTCGCGGGAATTCGCCGGTCGCTGACATGTGGATCCGAACCGCGACGATGCGGTTCTCGCGCACCGACTCCACCCTGACCTCGTAGCCGTTGGCCACGATCCGGTCGCCGCGCTTCGGCACCCGGCCGAGCTCCGAGAAGACGTAGCCGCCGATCGAGTTGAAGGCGTCCGAGGAGACCGGGAGCTCTATCCCCACGTCCTCGAGATCACCCAGCGACACGTGGCCCCGCACGTACCAGTCACCGTCGGTGAGCCGCCGCATCGAGGCCGCCCGCGGGTCGGTCTCGTCCTCGATCTCCCCGACCACCTCCTCGAGGATGTCCTCGATGGTGACGATGCCCACCGTTCGACCGTACTCGTCCGAGACCACCGCAATGGAGCTGCGCTGGCGCTGTAGCTCGGCGAGCAAATCGTCGAGCGGCTTCGTCTCGGGGAAGATCGGCACCTCGCGTATCGCCGGCTCGATCGATGCATCGGGCCCCGCGTTCATGTAGAGGCGGGCGAGGCTGTTGTTGTGGACGACGCCGCGCACCCGGTCCGGGTTGTGATCCTCGATCGCGATCAGCCGGGTGTGGCCCGAGGAGACGCAGCGCTGCAGCGCCTCCTCGACCGTTTCCGAGGCGTTGACGGTGACAACGGCGGGGATCGGGGTCATCACCTCGCGCGCTTGCTGCTCGTGCAGGTGGAAGACGCCGCTGAGCATCCCCGCCTCTCCCGGGTCCAGCGAGTCGCCGGTGCCCGATTGGCCCGATTGGCGAATGATTGCCTTGACGTCCTCGGCGGTGTGCTGCTCCTCGAGCTCTCCGGGACGGACGCCGAACAGGCGCACGACCGCGTTCGCGATCTTGGTCAGGCCGACCGTGAACGGGCCGCTGAGTGTGCGGAATGCCGCCAGCGGCCGGGCCAGGATGCGGGCCGTACCCTCCGCCCGGGTGATCGCCAGTATCTTCGGCACCTGCTCGCCGAGTGCGATGTGGATCGAGGTCACCAAGGTGAAGGCAATCGCCAGCGACATCGCCACCGCGACGCCGTGCGAGAGGCCCCCGAAGATCGGCTCGAGCAGGCTGGCCAGGGACGGCTCGCCGAGGAAGCCGATCCCGATCGAGGCCATCGTGATCCCCACTTGACACGCGGACAGGGACTCGTCGATGCGGTCGATCTGTGCCAGCGCCTGCTCGGCGCCGCGTGTGCCTTCGCCGGCCAGCACCTCGAGTCGCGATCGCCTCGCCCTGACCAACGCGAACTCGGCGGCGACGAACAGGCCGTTGATCACGACCAGCAAGAGAAGGACGATCAGGAGCAGGACGCTCACGGCCGCCGCGAGGCAGACTCGCCCGGGCTACGGGCGTCGCCTATGTCGCTGGTACTTCGAGGAGGGCCATCGTCGTCCATCGAGGACGATCGGAAAGGTACCAGGGCACTGGGGACGTACTCGCGGCGCCACTAGAGTCCCAGACGGATGTCTGGGGACGCTCTGCAACCCGCAGCCGGCGCCGGGCGCCAGGCGCGGGGGCACAGCGAGCAGGACCAAACCCCCTATCTCGACGCGATCGTGGCGTATGCCGAGCGCAGTCCCGGCCGCTTCCACGTCCCCGGGCACAAGGGCGGACCCGGGGCGGACCCGGCGGCAATCGAGGCGCTGGGCTTGGCGGCGTTCGACCGCGACGTCCCGGCCGGGATCGAGGGCATCGATGTCGGTCCCGACTCCCCGTTCCAGCGGTCTCAACGGCTCGCCGCCGGCGCCTGGGGCGCGCGGCGCAGCTGGTTTCTGATCAACGGCGCCTCCCAAGGGAATCATGCCACCTGCCTCGCGCTTCGCCACGACGGCCGCAGCGTCGTCGTCCAGCGCAACGCCCACTCGAGCACGATCGACGGGATCATCCTCGCGGGACTGGAGCCGGCCTTCGTCGCGCCCGAGCTCGACGCCGAACTGGGGGTTGCCCACTGCCTGACCCCGCGGGCGCTGGCCGAGGCAATCGACCGCACCCCGGATGCCGTCGCGGCATTGACCGTCTCTCCCACCTACTTCGGCGCGGTCGCCGACGTCAGCGGCCTGGCGGAGGTCTGCCACGACCGAGGGCTGCCGCTCGTAGTCGACGAAGCCTGGGGCTCCCATCTGCGATTCTCGCCGCTTTTGCCGGCGAGCGCCCTGGAGTGTGGCGCTGACCTGGTCCTGTCCTCGATCCACAAGCTGCTCGGCAGCTTCACCCAGTCGGCGATCCTCCACCTCGGCGAGGGCGGCGTGATCGACGAGGACGTGGTCGACCGCTGCGTGACCCTGACCGAGTCGACCAGCCCGAGCGGGCTGCTCACGGCCTCGCTGGACGCCGCCCGCCGCCACGCCGCGGTGCACGGGGCGAGGCTGCTCGCCGAGACCATGGCGGGAGTCGAGCGCGCCAGGGCGGAGGTGCAGCGGGTCCCCGGCCTCGACGTCCTCGACGAGCGGCTTGTCGGTCGCCCGGGGGTCCACGGCTGGGATCCGCTGCGCCTGGCGATCGACGTCCGCGCCACCGGCGGCACCGGCACCCGGCTCGCTGCCCTGATGCGGGAGCTGGACGACGTCAACCTGGAGCTCGTCTCCGAGAACGTCGTCGTCGCCGTTTTCGGGATGGGAGAGGACGCGGCTCGAAGCGCGGCGCGCCTTGTCGCGGCCATCCGCAGCGCGGTCGAAGCCCTCGGAGGCGAGGCCGAGCTTCCAAAGCGGCCCTTCACGCCGCCCCCGCCCTGGGGGAGCCTCGAGGCGCCGCCGCGCGAGGCGTTCTTCGGGCCGCAGGAGGTAGTGCCGTTCGAGGCGGCCGTGGGCCGGGTCGCCGCCGAGTCCCTGGCCGCCTATCCGCCCGGGATCCCGAACGTGCTGCCCGGGGAGCGCCTGACCCAGGAGACCGTCGACTACATCCGCGAGGTGGTCGAGCATGGGGGCTGGGTGAGGGGAGCCGTGGACCGAAGCCTACGCACGATTCGGGTGGTCAGCGACTGACCGCCGCAACCCGGAAGCGCTGCTCCGCGATGCGCTCGACACGGGTCCCGAGCTGCTCGCAGGCAGGGGCAAGCCGCTGCGCGATCCATTCCGCGTCCTGGCCGGCGGCAAGCCGGGTGAGACAGTGGTCGAGGGCAAGGCCGACCAGCTCCAGCTCGAGCTCCGGATCCCCGGGCCGCCAGATCGCCAGCACGCCCAGGTCGTTTCGCAGCCCGGGATCGACCGCGTAGTCGTCGAGCGCGTCGCCGAGGTCGTAGAGCAGCGGGCCGCGCCGGCCCCCGCCCACGCCGTGGAAGACGTGCGCCGAGTGGCCTGCGACGAGGTCGGCGCCCGCATCCTGCAGCTCGGCGGCCGCCCGGCGTTGCCAGCCCGCCGGCTCTGTGGTCATGTTGGGGCCCCAGTGGGGAAAGGCCACCACGTGGTCGCACTCGCGGTCCAGCCGGGCCAGCTCGCCGGCCAGCCAGTCGGGAACCCCGCGCCGCAGGTCGCCGAAGGCGATCCCCGGCGCGTCCCGGCCGGCCGCGAATTCGCGCGGGTGGTCCGAGACGGCCACCAGCCCCAGCCGGCGGCCTCCGGCCTCCACGATCGTGGCCCGGCGCGCCTCGGGCTCGTCACGGCCCGCCCCGGCGACGGCGATCCCGGCCTCGCCGAGCAGCTCGAGCGTCTCGATCAGCGCCTCGACCTCGTAGTCGAGCGCGTGGTTGTTGGCCAGCCCAACGGCCCCAACCCCGATTGCCGCCAGCGATCGCACCGCTTGGGGCGGTCCGCGAAAGAAGAACGGCTTCTGCCGCACGCGCTCCGTTGGCTCCCCGCGCGAGGAGATGCAGCACTCGAGATTGCAGATCACGAGGTCGCAGGACTGGCACAGCTCGCGAACCTCGGGCGCCCACACCTCCTCGGGCTGGACGTCGGCGAGCCGCTCCGCGACGGCCCGCCCGAGCATCACGTCGCCGAGCAGCGCGATCGTCGGGGTCACACGGCCCGTCTATCCGCCATGTACGGCGTCGCCGCCGTGCTCATCCAGCGTGTTGCCGATCGGCGGGATCGGGTTGTCGCGAATGATCCGCGCCATGTGCAGGAGGTTGTGCGCGCACCAGGAGCTGGTCCGCTGCGTGTACGCGTGCTCCGGGCCGCCGGCGTCGAGGTAGGAGGGGCCGGGGCCGGCGTCGCCGACCCAGTAGGTGTCGGCGTTGGGCGGCACCACGCACCCCAGGTGGGTCATGTTGAACAGCGTCGATTCGGCGCAGGCGTGAGCGCCGTCCTCGTTCCCGGTCACAACCACGCCGGCGACCTTGTTGTAGAGCGGGTACTGGCCGACCTCGTTGCGCTCGTTGTAGGTGCCGTCGAGGCGCTCGATCACCAGCTGGGCGACCGATGAGCGGTGCCCGAACCAGATCGACATCCCCATCAGCAGGATGTCGGCAGCCTTGATCTTCTCGAGCACCTGCGGCCACTCGTCTCCGCCGCCCTCGTCGGAGGTAACCCCGAAGGCGATCGCGTAGTCGACCGGACGCAGGGTCTCCGTTTCCACACCGTGCTCGGAGAGCAGACCGAGGACGCGGCCCATCAGCGCCTCCGTGTGCGAGGTCTCCGGTGACTTCTTCAGAGTGCAGTTGATTCCCAGCGCCTTCAGCCCGGCGCCGGCGTCAGCGTCCAGCTCCGCCAACTTCCTCTCCTTCCTTCGGCTCTGAGCCGCGTTGCAGGTGGTGGCTCAACATATCGCGAGTCCCGCGGGCGGCAGGATCGTTTCGCGGCGTGTCAATAGCCTTCGACCGGTGAGCGCGTTCGAGAAGCTCGTCGAGCTGCCGATCGAGGTCTCCTCGTATGAGCTCGAGGGCCGGGACCACGAGTACGGCTCCTTCACCCGCCCCTCGACGATCGTTCGGCTGCGCGGCTCCGGGCAGGAGGGAATCGGGGAGGACGTCGTCTACGACGTCCTCGACCACATCGCCCACCGCGACGCCGGGCCGGTCCACGACCTGGGCGGCCCGAGGACGCTGGGCGGGCTCTGCGAGTTGCTCGCGGCGCTTGACCTGTTCGGCTCGGCCGCGCCCGTGCGCGAGTCCTCGCGGCACTACCGCCGCTGGGCGTACGAGAGCGCCGCGCTCGACCTGGCGCTGCGCCAAAGCGGCGTCTCGCTCCACGATGCCCTGGGACGAGACCCGAAGCCCGTCACCTTCGTCTGCTCCACGCGCCTCTCCAGCTACGGGGACGACGACTCGCGCTCCACCACCCAGCCCGTTCGCCGGCGGCTCGCCAAGTACCCGACCCTGCGCTTCAAGCTCGACCCCGAGAACGACTGGGACGCCGATCTGATCGCCGAGCTGGCGGAGATCGCGGGCGTCGACATCCTCGATCTGAAGGGCCTGTACCGCGGTACCCCCGTCGACGTCGAGACCGACCCCGAGCTGTACCGCGACGTCGCCGCGGCCTTTCCGAGCGCCTACCTCGAGGACCCCGACCTGAACGAGGAGACCCGGCCGGTGCTGGAGCCGCACGCCGACCGGATCACCTGGGATGCGCCGCTTCACTCGCTGGCCGACATCGAGGGGCTGGAGCGGCAGCCCCGGGCGATCAACTCGAAGCCGTCGCGCTTCGGCTCCCTGGGCGAGCTGTTCGCCGTCTACGAACACTGCAAGCGGGAGGGCATCGCGATCTACGGCGGCGGCCAGGGGGAGCTCGGCCCAGGGCGAGGCCAGATCCAGTACCTGGCCTCGCTCTTCCACCCCGACACCCCGAACGACGTCGCCCCCTCCGGCTACAACGACCCGGCCGTCCCCGACGGGCTGCCCTCGAGCCCGCTCGACCCGGCGCCCTCGGCGACGGGCTTTCGGTGGGGCGAGTGGGCCGATCGCTAGTGGGGCCGTCGTTCGAGCGGCCGCGCGGATAGCCTGGGGCGGGAACGAGACGAGGAGGTCCGATGGCACAGAAGCCCTTCGCCGACGCACTCAACGAGCAGATCGCCAACGAGTTCGGCGCCCACCAGCAGTACATCGGCGCCGCCGTCTACTACGAGTCCGAAACGCTGCCGCGCCTGGCCGCCTTCTTCTACCGCCAGGCGGTCGAGGAGCGAAACCACGCGATGATGATGGTCCAGTACCTGCTCGAC
>JBBPIK010000141.1:0-2812 GCA_038040415.1 Actinomycetota bacterium | reverse complement strand
CGCCGGCCTCCAAACGGCGCCGCGGCCGGCGAGGCGGCAGGCGCCGTTCCCGCGCCAGGGCATCGAACGGCTCTGACTCCAATGGCGACTAGCTACGCGATAGTCGAAACGGGCGGTAAGCAGTACCGCGCCGAGAAGGGCACCAGCCTGGTCGTCGAGCACCTGTCCGCCGACCAGGGAGCCAAGGTCAGCCTGCGCGCGGTCATGTATCGCGGCGACAACGAGGTGGTGCTCGAAGGCGAGCGGCTCGAGAAGGTGAAGGTCGAGGCGGTGGTCGCCGAGCACCTGCGCGGCCCGAAGCTGCGCGTCTTCAAGTACAAGGCGAAGAAGGGCTACCGCCGCCGCGCCGGCCATCGCCAGGAGCTGACCCGGCTCGAGGTGACCGACGTGAAGCTCTTGACACGCAAGCCGGCGGCGAAGGTCGAGGCCGAGCCCGCACAGAAGGCCGAGGCGAAGCCGGCGGAGAAGGCCGAGGCCGAGCCCGTCCAGAAGGCCGAGGCGGAGCCGAAGGCGCCGGCGAAGCCGACCGCCAAGAAGCCCACGACGAAGGCGAAGCCCGCAGCCAAGAAGCCCGCAGCCAAGAAGCCCGCAGCGAAGAAGCCCGCAGCGAAGAAGCCGGCCGGCAGCGGCAAGGCGCAGGCCACGCGAAAGGCCTCCCCGACGCGGCGCAGCTCATCTGCTAAGAAGGAGAGCTGATGGCTCACAAGAAGGGACTCGGCTCAAGCCGCAACGGGCGCGACTCGAACCCCAAGTACCTGGGGGTCAAGATCTTCGCCGGGCAAAAGGTCGGGGGAGGCGAGATCATCGTGCGCCAGCGCGGCACTCGCTTCCGCCCAGGCGACGGCACCGGCCTCGGCCGCGACCACACCATCTTCGCCACCCGCCCCGGCGTGGTCGATTTCCAGCAGACTCACAAGGGCCGCGTCGTCTCAGTCCAGGAATAACTCCGCCGAAAGCCTCGGCCTTCGGCCTACACTTTCGGCGGGTTAAGGCGCCGACCTGACCCGGCAGGGAACCACTCCGGCGAAAGCCTCGGCTTCGCCTACGTTTCCGCCGGGTTAGGGTCCCGGCCTTACCCGGCAGGTCCACACGCTGCTACCGGGACTTCGTCCCTAGCCCGAGCGCGGCTACCCTCGGCCAGGTGCTTTACGACCGGGCGAAGATCTACGTCGAGGGAGGGCGCGGCGGCGATGGCTGCGTCAGCTTTCGGCGCGAGGCCCATGTGCCCCGGGGCGGGCCCGATGGGGGCGACGGTGGCCGGGGGGGCGACGTGGTGGTGGTCTGCGATCCGTCCAAGCGCGACCTGGCCTCGCTTCACCGCGCGCGACACTTCCGTGCGGGACGTGGCGCGCACGGGCGGGGCAAGCAGCAGCACGGAGCGCGCGGTGCCGACAAGACGGTCCTGGTGCCGCCCGGCACCCAGATCGATGGCCTCGAGCGCCGCCACTACGACCTCGTGAAGCCCGGCCAGCGCGCCGTGGTGGCGACGGGCGGGCTGGGCGGCCACGGTAACAAGCGCTTCACGAGCTCCACCCGCCAGGCGCCCCGTTTTGCCGAGCGGGGGCTGGAGGGCGAGTCCGGCTGGATCGAGCTGCGTCTCAAGCTGCTCGCCGACGCCGGCCTGGTGGGTCAGCCGAACGCCGGGAAGTCGTCGCTTCTGCGACGGCTGACGCGGGCCGCGCCGAAGGTTGCCGCCTACCCGTTCACGACCCTCGAGCCGGTGCTCGGCACGCTCGAATCCGAGGAGCGCCAGCTTGTTCTGGCCGACATTCCCGGCCTGATCGACGGTGCCGCGCAGGGCGCCGGGCTCGGCCACGAGTTCCTCGCCCACCTGGAGCGCTGCGGCGCGCTCGTCCACCTGGTTGACATCGCCGGCGAGGACCCCGCGGCGGCGCACGAGGCGGTGCGGGACGAGCTGCGCACCTACGGCGCCGGGCTCGAGCTCTTGCCCGAGCTGGTCGTGCTCTCGAAGCGCGACCTGGTGCCCGGCGAGCGCGCGGATGAGCTGGTGGCCGAGTGGAGCGATCGGCTCGCCGGCAGAGTCCTCGGGGTGCTCGCCGTCTCCTCAGTGGACGGCGCCGGGATCGATCAGCTGCGGCGAGCGATCCTGGAGGCGGTGCCGGAGGTACGGAGGGAGGGAGAGGCCGCCGGGGCGGCGCCCGCCGCCGAGCCCGGGTTCGAGGCGGAGCACATCGTCTACCGGCCCGAGGGCGATCAGGGCTTCGACGTGGCGCGAGTCGAGGACGGGGTGTTCGAGGTTCGAGGTCGCGGGATCGAGCTGCTCGCCGCTCGGCACGACCTCGAGAACCCCGAGGCGCTCGCCTACGTCGAGCATCGGCTGGGCGAGATCGGGGTGCTTGCCGCCCTTCGCGCGGCCGGGTTCGATCCCGGCGACGAGGTGCGGATCGGCGAGTTGGCCTTCGAGCTCTTCCCGGATCAGCCGTCGGCCCGCATGCTAAGAAGGACCCGATGACGGTGGTCGCCAAGCTCGGGTCCTCGATCGTCGCGGACGACGATGGCGCGCTGCGCTCCGCAGTCCTCGACAGCGTCTGCGGCCAGGTCGCCGAGCTGCACGGGGGCGGCGAGAACGTGGTGCTCGTCACCTCGGGAGCGATCGCGCGGGGGATGCGCCTGATGGAGCTGGACAGGCGCCCGAGCGCGATCGACGAGATGCAGGCGGCCTCGGCGGTCGGACAAGGGTCGCTGTTTCGCGCCTACGAGGAACGGCTCGGCGGGCTCCAGGTCCACGCCGCTCAGGTACTGCTGACCTCGTTCGACATGTCGGCGCGCATGCACTACCTGAACGCCCGCC
>JBBPIK010000077.1:0-10442 GCA_038040415.1 Actinomycetota bacterium | reverse complement strand
GCCAGTACATGCACAACCACGGCGTGTTCGGCAACCAGCCGCCAACGGGCGGCTTCCGCCGCTTCCAGGCCCTGCACGGCAATAACAACCTCGCCGTCTGGCTTCGCCGCGCCGGGTACTACACCGCGATGATCGGCAAGTACCTGAACGGCTACGTGTTCCGCCCGCTCGTGCCCCCCGGCTGGTCGGAATGGCGCGCCTCCGCGAATCAAAAGGTCTACGGCTACACGCTCGACGAGAACGGCGCCATGGTCAGATACGGCCAGGACCCCGCGGCCTTCAAGCAGGACGTGCTGACCCGCAAGGCCGTGGGGCTTGTCAACCGCCGAGCGCCGCGGCCGCGGCCGTTCTTCCTCTGGCTCACCTACACGGCGCCGCACGTCTTCGAGCCTCCGAGCTCGAACCCGCCGGGCAACTGCCAGGCCGCCGCGAAGCCGGCGCCCCGCCACGCCCACGCGTTCGACGCCGAGCCGCTGCCGAGCTCCCCGAACTTCAACGAGGCCGACGTCTCCGACAAGCCGGCCAAGATCCGCAGGCGCCCGCGGTTAGACGCGGATCAGATCGCGGATATCAGGCGCAAGTACCGCTGCGAGCTGGAGTCGCTGCTGTCGGTGGACGAGGGCGTCAGGAAGATTGTGGCTGCACTGAGGGCGAAGTCAGAGCTCGGCAACACGGTGCTGATCTACACCTCCGACAACGGCTACTTCCACGGCGAGCACCGGATCCCCGATTACAAGCAGCACCTGTACGAGGAGTCGATCCGGGTGCCCCTTCAGATGCGAGGGCCGGGCATCCCGCGGGGGGTGCGGGTGGGGAGCCTCGCGATCAACGCCGACCTGGCGCCGACGATCGTCGACGTGGCGAACGCGGACCCCGGACTGCTGATGGACGGGCGCTCGCTGGTCCCGGTCGCGAACCGGCCCGGGATCGAGCGGGGGCGCGAGCTCCTGATCGAGGAGCCGGGCTTCAAGGCGATCCGGACAAAGCGCTACGTCTACGCCGAGCACCGCACCGGCGCAAGGGAGCTCTACGACCTGAGGAACGACCCGTTCGAGCTTCGCAGCCGCCACCGCGCACCGGCCTACGCCTTCGTCAGGCGACGCCTCGCGTCCCACCTCCAGAAGCTGCGGAGCTGCGCCGGTTCGAGCTGCCGCGTCAATTCCGTGCCCTGAGGCCGGGCCCGGCTAGCGCCCCCGCCACACCGGTCGTCGCTTCTCGGCGAAGGCTCGGATGCCCTCGCGGAAGTCCTCGGAGCCGAAGCACGAGCGCCGCAGCTCGATCAGTTCGCTTTCCTGCTCGGGAGTCAGGCGGGCGTAGGAGTTGAGGGTCTCGATCGCGTGCTTGTTCCCCCTCATCGAGAGGGGGGCGTTGGCGGCCACCTCAGAGGCCAGCTCGAGCGCGGCGGCCTCGATGTCGGAATCCAAGACGGTGTCGTGCACCAGGCCGATCGCCATCGCCCGCGGGGCGCTCAGGTTGCGGCCGGTCAGGAACAGCTCCTTCGTGCGGGCGAGACCGACGACGTCGATGAACTTCGCAAGCCCGGTATGTCCGTAGATCAGCCCGAGCTTGGCCGGGGGCATGCCGAGCTTGGCGCTCATGGCGCTAAGCCGCAGGTCGCACCTGATCGCGAGCTCGAGGCCTCCCCCGAGGCAGTGCCCGTTGATCGCCGCGAGCACCGGATAGGGATGGGCGCTCACCGCCTCCATGGCGGCGTGGAACGGATGGGCAACGAGCGCCTCCGCGTCCGTGGCGAAGCTCTCCTCGGGGATGCCGGCGATGTCGTAGCCGGCCGAGAAGACCTCGCCGGTGCCGGTGATGACCACGCAGCGGATCTCGATCCCCCGGTCGAGCCCCGGCAGGACCTCTGCGAGCGCCTCCAGGATCTCGTGGTCGAGGGCGTTCCGCCGCTCGGGATTCGAGATCGTCAGCCGGGCCACCGCCTCGGCCGGGTGATCGAGAACGAGCTTCCCGCCCGCGAGGGACATGCGTTCCCCGCCTCCCTCGCCGCTTCCTCCTCGTGCGGCGGGGTCTTCGCTCATCCCAGGACGACGAGGACGTCGCCCTCTTGGACCGACTGGCCCTCCTCGCAGCGGACCTCGGTGACGGTGCCCGGGTCCTCGGCCTCCACCGGCATCTCCATCTTCATCGACTCGATGATCACCACGGTGTCGCCCTCGTCGACCTGATCGCCGACCGCGACCTCGACCTTCCACACGGTTCCGGTGATGTGCGCTTCGACGTTGTTGCTCATGACCCGGCGGGTGAGAATATCCAGCCTTGCCCTCGGAACCGACAGCCGACCCGGTGGTGATCGTCGCGGCGCACAACGAGGCACGCCGAATCGGGGCCACGCTGGAGGCGCTGTCGGAGGCGTTTCCAGGCGCTCAGCTCGTGGTTGCCGACGACGCCTCGAGCGACGGCACGGGCGAGCTGGCGCTCTCGCGGGGCGCTCAGGTGGTCAGCCGCGGAAAGCCCCACGGCAAGGGCGCCAACATGACCGCCGCGGCAGAGAGCGTGCTCCACCTGGGGGATGCCCCCAACCCACCGATCTTCCTGCTCTGCGACGCCGATCTGGGCTGGTCGGCGAGGGAACTGCCGGGCTTGGTTGAGGCGGTTGCGGAGGGCGGCTGCGACCTTGCGGTCGGAGCCTTCCGTGATCGGGTCGGCGGTGGCTTCGGCCTTGCCGTGAGCTTCGCCCGCTGGGCGATCGAGCGCCGCTGCGGCTTTCGCGCCGAGGCTCCGATTTCCGGCCAGCGGGCGATGACGGCGCAGGCGCTGCGTGCCGTCCTGCCGTTTGCAAGCGGCTACGGGATGGAGACCGGGATGACGATCGACGCGGTGCGCGGCGGCTTCCGCTTGTGCGAGATCGAGCTCGACCTCGAGCACAGGGCGACGGGCCGAAGCGTCGGCGGCTTCCTTCACCGCGCCCGCCAGCTCCGCGACTTCGCACGCGCCTACGCAGCGAGGCGCGTTGCCTAGCGGCGTTTGGGAGGCCCCACTAGCCTCGCTTCGCGTAGTTCCCGAACTCGCCGAAGTCGAGCAGCACGCACGACTCCTCGCCGACGATCTCGGCGTCGTGGCCCGGCGGGATCGCGAACACGTCGCCGGGGCCGATCTCGGCTTCCGAGCCGTCGTCCATGTACACCTTCATGTGGCCCGACATGCAATAGCCCAGGTGGGAGACCTCGCATGAGTCTGTTCCGGCGATCGGCTTGACGTTGTGGGACCACCTCCAGCCCGGCTCGAACACGCTCCGGCCGACCACCTTGTCGGCGAGGTTGCAGACGTCGGCCCTACCCTTGCCCTCGAAGGGCCGAGTCTCGTCAGGCGAGTTGAAGTTCTTCACCTCAAGGGGCATCTGTTCCTCCTCTCTTAGCTGTAACCCGCGCTGCGCCACCCTAACGCCTCGCTCCCTGGGCTGACAAGGCGTCAGCCCCAATAGGCTTGGCGCCCGTTGATCCTCGCCATCGACCAGGGCACGACCGGCACCACCTGCCTCGTCTTCGACCGCCGGGGACGGATTGCCGGACGGGCCTATTCGGAGTTCGAGCAGCACTTTCCGCAGCCCGGCTGGGTCGAGCACGACGCGGCCGAGATCTGGGAGGTCACGCGCCGAATCGCCGTCCAGGCGATCGTTGACGCGGGGATCCAGGGCGCCGACCTGGACGCGATCGGGATCGCCAACCAGCGCGAGACGGTCGTGGCCTGGGATCCGGCGACGGGCGATCCGGTCCATCACGCCCTCGTCTGGCAGGATCGCCGCACCGCGGCACGCTGCGACGAGCTCAGGGCCGCCGGGCACGAAGCGCTGGTGCGGGAGCGCACCGGGCTTGTCATCGATCCCTACTTCTCGGGCACCAAGATCGAATGGCTGCGGCGAAACGTCGAGGCGGCGCGTGGCGCCGTCTTCGGGACGATCGACTCCTGGCTCGTGTTCAAGCTCACCGGTCGCCACGTCACCGACTACTCGAACGCCTCCCGGACGATGCTGTTCGACATCCGCGGGCTGCACTGGGACACCGAGCTGTGTGGCCTGCTCGGGGTCGATCCCTCCAGCCTGCCCGAACCGGTTCCGTCGGCACACCTGTACGGTCGCACGGACGTCTTCGGCGGCGACGTCCCGGTGGCGGGGATCGCAGGGGACCAGCAGGCGGCGCTGTTCGGCCAGGCCTGCCAGCGGGCCGGGATGGCGAAGAACACCTACGGGACAGGGAGCTTCGTCCTCCTCAACACCGGCCGCGACGCTCCCGAGCCCGGCGAGGGCCTGCTCACCACGGTCGCCTGGGGCTTGGGCTCTCGGACCGACTACGCGCTCGAGGCGGCGGTGTTCGTCACCGGCGCCGCGGTGCAGTGGCTTCGTGACGGGCTCGGGATCATCGGCTCAGCGCCCGAGAGCGAGGGGCTCGCCGCCTCGCTCGACTCCAACGACGGCGTTTACTTCGTTCCCGCGCTGACCGGCCTGGGATCGCCGCACTGGGATCCCTACGCGCGGGGGACGATTGTCGGCCTGACGCGCGGCTCCGGCCGGGCCCAGCTGGCGCGCGCCGCGCTCGAGGCAATCGCGTACCAGACCGTTGACGCGGTGCGGGCGCAGGAGGCCGCCGCCGGGGAGGCACTTGAGGTGCTGAAGGCCGATGGGGGGGCGGTCTCCAATCGCTGGCTGATGCAGTTCCAGGCGGACGTGCTCGGGGCGCCGGTGGTCGTCCCCGAGATCTCCGAGACGACGGCCCTCGGCGCCGCCTATCTGGCGGGAATCGCCACCGGTGTCTGGGACGCCGAGCAGGTCGAGGCGATGTGGCGCCAGGCCGCCCGATACGAGCCGCGCATGAGCCAGGACGAGCGCCAGTCTCTGCTCGGCGATTGGCGCCGCGCGGTTGAGCGAGCCAAGGGGTGGGCAAACGGGGCGTAACCGCGACGCGCGACGGGGGTAGGACACGCACGGGCCGGCTCCTGCCCGCTCGCCTGCCGATGGCCGAGATCAAGCCCCAGGTCTACAAGGACCCCCGCCCCGCCGAGTACTTCACGCGGTTCCACGAGCGCGCTCGCACCCGCGACCCCGACTGGGTCTATGACCTGGTGCGGATCGTGCTCACGATCCCCACCCTGCTCCTCTACCGCACCTGGGCGATCGGGACGGAGAACGTCCCCAGCTCCGGACCCGTGATCCTGGCCCCGAACCACTTCTCGAACTGGGACCACTTCTTCGCCGCCGTCTACCTGCGGCGAAAGGTGCGGTTCATGGCCAAGTCGCAGCTGCTCGGCGCCAACCCGGCCATCACCTTCATCCTCTCCCACGGTGGGGTGTTTCCCGTTCGCCGCGGCCACCAGGACCGGGAGGCGTTCATCACCGCCCATGCGATCCTCGATCACGGCGGCTGCATGCTGATCTACGCGGAGGGCGGTCGCTCCCGCACGGGCGGTCTCGGTCAGCCGCGACCGGGGGTCGGCCACCTGGCGCTCGAGTCGGGGGTCCCCGTCGTGCCGGTGGCGATCCACGGCTCGAAAGGGGTTCGGGGGTGGAGGAGGCTCCAGTTTCCGAAGGTGACGATCCAGTTCGGCGAGCCGCTGAGCTTCCCGGTCGTCGAGAGCCCCTCGCGAGAGCAGGCACAGGAGGCCGCCGAGCGGATCTTCCAGCCGGTGGGGGAGATGTATGCGGCCCTCGAGGAAAAGGGTCGCCGTGGCGTGATCAAGGCCCTGCGCGAAGGGATCGGCGCCCGCACCGAGCGCCAGGTCCCGGCCGGCCAGCCCCGCTAGTCGACGCCAGCCGTGGGCGGGTTTCTGCCGCTATTCGGCGGGAACCCGTCCCCGCCGCTGATCCTCACTCGTACTTCGTATCCAAGGTCCGCCAATGCTCCGGGTCGTGGCTGGGCACGATCACAGCCTGGGGGTAGGAGCGATGGAAGAGCGACAGCTCCTGCCGCGAGCGCCGCCAGGTGTGGCGGTCGAGGGGGCGCGGCGGCTCGGGTGCGTCGCCGAGCTGACCGAGCGTGTAGATCGCGTCGCCCGCGATCACGAAGTCGCGCTCTTGCAGGCGAGCGATCACGCACTGGTGGCCCGCCGAGTGCCCGGGCGTGAAGGCGAGCCGAACGGACCCGTCGCCGAACAGGTCGAAGGTGCGGCCGAAGGTCGAATACGAGGCGATGTCCGGGCCCTCGTAGCTGAGCGTCCTGTAGTCGAACAGGTAGTCGTAGTGCGCCGGCCGGTAGCCGCGCAGCAGGGGTCGCCGGTCCGTGGTCGCCGCGTGCCACTCTGCGGCGGAGATCACGAAGGTCGAGTTACCGAACTCGGACATCCCCGAGGCGTGGTCCTGGTGCAAGTGGGTCATCACGACCAGGGGTAGGTCCCTGGCCTCGATCCCCCGCTCGCGAAGCTGGGCAGGTATGTCCCGCCCCGGCTCGATCCGCGGCCGGCCGAACCGAGCCCACAGCTGACCCATGTTCTCGCGCGGCTCCGCGGCCACGGACGGGTGAAGGCCCGTGTCCACGAGCATCGGCCCGGCGTCGGGATGCCGAACCAGGAAGGCGGGGCAGGGGACGACCCACCACTGGGAGCGTGGGATGCCGACGCCCAGCACCTTCAGCGTTTCCAGGGGCCCCCCGGGGCGCTCGAAGAAGGTGGGCGGGGAGTCCAGCTCGCCGCCCAGCAGGGGCTCGACGGTCACCGTGGCTCCCCGCTTGCCGCCGGGGAGCGGCTCGGTCAGCGGCTTCGACTGGGCGTGCACCTTCACTGGGCCGCTGAGCGTACAGGCGGAATCGCTCGCTGAACGATTGCCTCCCCTATAGCGGGCACAACTCCTCAGCGAACGATCGGGCACGCACGCGCCTGGCGATCCCCAGCCGCACACGCGAGTTTTCGGACAGTCTCTAAGCTCACCCGGTGTCAGCCTCGAGCTCCCAGATCTTCCGGCCGGGACTGCTTGAAGGTCAGATCTGTGCCGTCTCGGGGGCGGGCACGGGACTCGGGCGGGCGACTTCGTTAGAGCTGGCGGCTCTCGGTGCCACCGTGATCGGCTGCGGGCGGCGCGCCGAGCCACTCGAGGACACGGTGCGCACGATCCAGGACGCCGGCGGAGCCGCGGAGGCAGAGCCCATGGACATCCGTGACCCCGACGCGGTGGAGGGCCTGTTCGACGGGATCGTCGAGCGCCACGGCCGCCTGGACGTGCTGGTCAACAACGCGGGCGGCCAGTTCCTCAGCCCCGCCGAGTCCATCAGCCCCAAGGGCTTTCGGACCGTGATCGAGCTGAACGTGCAGGGAACCTGGCAGATGACCCATGCAGCCGCGACGAAGGCGTTCATCCCGCAGCGCTCCGGGAAGGTGATCAGCATCACCCTCTCGCCCCATCACGGGATGCCGGGCATGGCGCATTCCGGGGCCGCCCGCGCCGCGGTCGAGAACATGATGCGCACGCTCTCGATCGAGTGGGCGCGCTTCAACGTCAAGCTGTGTGCCGTGGCGGCCGGCCAGTTCGACACCGAGGTGCTGCGAACGAAGTACCCGAAGGAGGTCGCGGAGAACGTGGTGCGCACGGTGCCGGCGCAGCGGCTCGGCAAGCCGGAGGAGATGGCCTGGCTGATCGCCTATCTCGCCTCTCCCGGGGGAGACTTCCTCTCCGGTTGCGTGATCACGATCGACGGCGCTCGCGACAACTGGTTCGGCTCCTGGCCGCCGCCCGGAGGCGTTGGCGAGTCCGGGGAGCCGCTGGCCGAGGTCCGCAAGCCCCGCGAATGAGGCTCGCCCTCACCACGGCGGTGGCGCTGTCCCTGCTGGCCATCGCTTCGTGTGGGGACGGCGAGCCGTCACAGACCGCGGGCACGACGGCCGCCGACCCGGCGGCGAAGCGGCTGACGGCCGCCGAGCAGGCTCTGGTGAACCGGTCGGAACGCGTCGTGCAGCGCTATTGCGGGAAGCTCGCGCTCTCGCTGACCGGCCAGAGGAAGCCTCCCTCGGTCGCGGAGCAGGGCCGGGCTCTCGCTGCGACGGACCGCCTCGTCGAGCTGGCCCGGAGCAAGCCCGCAGCATCCCTCGACAGCGGGGGAGACATGAGGCTGTTCCTCGGGGACCTGGCCGAGGACCTCGAGGGCTCCAACTGCGATGTGCGGCTGGTGCAGCGGATCGACCAGGCGCTTGCGACGCTGCCCCGGCCGTAGGGCCCTACGGAATGACGCGGGTGTTCTCGGTGTCCGTGTTGTTCTGGATGGCAGGGTCGTCGGTGGTCGCAGCCGTCGCGGCAAAGTTCCTCATCGTGCGGGGAATTCCCCCCACCCTGGCCCTGATCGTGATCCGCTGTTTACCGCCGGCGCCCAGGTCGCCGACCCTACAGGTCACGGTGTCGTCTGAAGTCGAGCAGGTTCCTCGGGTGGTCTCCACCGAGATGAAGCTCGTCTGCTTGGGGATGCGGTCCCAGGCGCTTACGGCGGTTGCGGGCGAGGGACCCAGGTTCTCCACCAGCAGCCTGTAGGTGACGGTACCGCCGATCCTCACCGGGTCGGGGTCGTCGCGCTTCGTGATCCTGAGATTGGCCTGGCGCGGATCGTCGACCAGCATCTCGACGTTCTGGTCGAGCTGCGGGTCTCCCTCACCGCTCGGCGGGCCGCTCTGGGGATCGTTGAAGCCGAAGGTGCGGCCAATCGCGGCCAGCTGGCGGGCGATGAAGCCGGCGGCGTTCCCGGGACCCGGGGCGGTCGCCGGGGAGGCCTGGTCGAGCACGGTGCCGAAGATCGAGAGCGTGTCGTCGCGGTTGTCCATCACCTCGATCAGGCGGTGCTGGTGTGGCCAGTCGGCCACCGCCGAGGTGTTGACCTCCCACCAGAGGTGAGTCGGGTTCCCCTGGCTGTTCTTGCAGAACCTGGCGTTCTGCGGATTGGTATCGCTCGGGTTGCCCGTGCGCGGGGTACCGCAGCGAAGGAGCTGGTGCTCGTGAGTATGCCCCGCGACGTAGGCGATCACGTTCGAGTGCCCGGCAATCAGCTCGGTGAAGGTCTGGGCGTTGCTCCCTAGCCCATCGGCCTGCTCCGGATTCCCGAAGTGCAGGGGCTCCGATGTGCGCGGATCGGGATCGCAGCCGGGGTTCGTGTCGTGCTCGGGATTGTCGCCGTGGTTGTGCTGCACGCCCGTGCACTCTCCCGTGGCCTCGTCGGGAACGACCGAGTCCATGGTGCGCACGGGATGGTGGCCGAAGATCACGATCAGCTTCCCTTGGTTCTCCGCTTTGTTCAGCTCGTCCCGGAGCCACAGGAACTGCGGGTGGTCGAGGTTGCCGTCCGAGGAACCGCTCTGCGGGCCTTCGCCGACAATGCCGCCCTCCGAGTTCGTGTCGATGGCGATGAAGCGGACGCCCGGCGTTTGGGGCGGATTCCACGCGTAGTAGGAGGCGGAGCCGTCCGAGGCCTGATTCTGCTGCGGGTTGACGAAGCTGAAGCCGTGGTCGTTGTCCACGTTGTTGGCGCCGAGGATCGCCTTGGTCTGCACCTTCGAGGCGAAGCGCCGCAGCGGGTCGGGCGGGACCAGCATCCCCGCGGCGGTCGGGGAGAGCAGCACCCTCGGATCGAGAGCGTCGGGGCCAGGCATGCTCCCCGGGACGATGGTCGTCCCCAGTGCCTTGAAGCAGCCGGTGGCGATGTTCTCGAATCCCTGGTTGGCGTCCTCGTTCCCCTGCACGAGGACGTCGTGGTTGCCGTTCACCCAATAGGAGGGGACGTTCAGCCCGGCGGGGGTTAGGGAGAGCATCTGGGCGCGGTCCAGGAGCCCGGTGTACTCGGGCCAGGCGGCCCAGTCGCCGGTGGGGTTGTTCGGGTCATAGAAGTTTGGGGGCGGGGGTGAGGGGTAGTCGTCGTAGTCCTGGACGCCGGTGTACCGCGCCGCCTCGGCGGCGGCCTGGGCTGGCCCGTCCCCTGGGGCCGGGGTCTGCAAGTCCTCCTGCGTGACGAACGCGTCGCAACTGGCGCCCTCGGGATCCTCGTAGGCGCTGGGGTCGGTGACGCCTGAATTGAAGTTGAGGGTGACCCCGCCCTCCAGGAGCGACCGGGTCCAGATCATCTCGTTGCGCTGCATGTTGTCGGCCTGGTCGCCCGTGATCAGCGCGAGGTCCATCGGATTGCCGGTGCCGTTGCCCTGCGGCACCGGGCTGTGGGCGGCGAACCGGTTGATCTGCCTGATCGAGTCGTCGATCATGAACGGGGTCAGGGCCTCCCAGGGACGCCACGCCGAGGATGCGCCACCCTGGCCGGCCACTTCGTCCAGGAATTCCACCCGCGCCGGAGACTCCTCGTCGGCGAGCTGGAAGTCGGTGAGCTGGGAGAAGTAGGCGAGCGAGCGCCGTCGCTGCGCGCGTCCTGACTGGCCTACGCCGCCGGGGTCTCGGACGGCAAAGGCCTCATTGACCTGCTCCACCTCCAGCGTCGTGTAGTCGGCGTCCGGGTCGGTGGCGGCGAGGATTTGAT
>JBBPIK010000076.1:0-10449 GCA_038040415.1 Actinomycetota bacterium | reverse complement strand
CGGTCGGAGATCTCGCCGATGAACTGGTCGACGAGGTTGCGCCGGTGGGTGAGGATCAGGACGCCGCCGGTTCGCGACCCGTCCACGAAGCCGAGTGCGGCGACCGTCTTGCCGGAGCCGGTGGCGTGTTCGAACCAGAAGCGCCGGCTCGCCCCCGGATCCTCGGGTGCCTCGGCCACCAGATCGGCGGTCGGCTCCTCCCAGTCCTGGGGCTCCTCGTCCGGCTCCAGCGTTTCGTCCTCCTCGGCGACCGCTTCGACGGCCCCGTTCTCGCCATCCGCCTCGAGCTCGGCGGCAACGGGCGGCCCGGCGCCGTCCTGTCCGACCTCGTCCGCCGCGCCACCCGCTCCGTTCGAGCTCTCGAAGGCGACCGAGTCCTCGAGCTCGGCGGTCAGGGCTGCGAGGGTGCCGGAGAGCACGTCCACCTGGTGCTCGGTGAGCTCGGCGTCGTCCGCCAACCGGATCGGCTGGGTGGTGAGCAGTCGCTCGAGCCCCAGCAGCAGCGAGTAACGGCGCCGCCATTCGGGCGACGGGGTCTCGCGACCGGCGTCGAGCTCCACCAGGGCGGCCTCGACGGCGCGGTGGCGCGCCGTCCCGGGAGCGATGTCGTCGATGGTCTCGCCGTCGAGGAGGATCGGCTCGCGCGCGAATTCACGCACCCGGTCGAGTTGATCGGCTGTGATCGGGCTGGTCGCGCTGTTCGCGACGTCGACAGATTTCGCCATGAGAGAAGTTCTCCGGCGCCCCGTGCGCGAAAGGATGGGGAGGGGCGCTGTGTAAGCTCGCTGGAGGCCCGCCGGCCCGCTCGTGGTACTGCCCTCTTGACGAGTCGGCGATTTCCCCCGCGGTCCAGATTAGGTGTGGACCGAGTACTTATTAAACCATCGTGCTGAACGGAATGCGGTGGAAGCCAGTCTTGATCGGCAGGATGCGGCCACTCGCACGCCTGAGCCGGCGACTGTGTGTGGCCACATTGGCCACCCTCGCGCTCGCGCTGGCGGCCTGCGGCGGCGAGTCCGGCGGGGGCGCCGCCGAGGCGCCCGACTACTCGAAGGAGCTGGCCGGCGCCCCGCGGCCGCTCGCGAAGCTCTATGAGCAGGCGAATCGGCTGCTCCCCGGCGGCACGGACGCGTTTGAGCGGCAGCTCGCCGATCTGCGCGGCTATCCGGTGGTGGTCAACAAGTGGGCCTCCTGGTGCGGCCCCTGCCGCTTGGAGATGCCCTGGTTTCAACGGCTGTCCGCGCGACTCGGCGAGCGGATCGCGTTCCTGGGCGTCGACAGTGACGACTCGAGCGCGGCGGCGGAGGACTTCCTGCGCGAGTTCCCACTCCCCTATCCGAGCTTCAGCGACCCCGACGAGGAGATCGCCGAGGCGATGGAGGCGACGATCGGCTTCCCGGCGACAGCGTTTTATGACTCCAGCGGCGAGCTCGCCTACGTCCGGCAGGGCCAGTACGCGAACATCGACGACCTGACCGCCGATATTGAGCGTTACGCGCGGTAGAGGTGCCGGGCCTTCTTGGGGCCGTCCGAGGGGCGGATAATGAAGGCATGAGGGGCCGGCGGCTCCGTTTCTTGACCTTCGGAGCGTTCGCGCTGGTGGGCGCTGCGCTGGCAATCTCGCCCGCACTTGCGCAAGAGGCGCCGGGCGATGGCGCACAAGGGGGCATCGCCTACTCGATCGAGCTTCAGGCGACCATCGACCCGGCGACCGAGAGGTGGGTCTCGAGCGCGCTTGACGACGCAGCCTCGCAGGACGCGGAGATCGCGATCATCCGGCTCGACACGCCAGGCGGGCTGTCCGAGTCGATGCGCTCGATCATCCGGGACATGGCCGCCGCCCCGATGCCGGTGGTCGTCTACGTGTCGCCGGACAACGCCCGCGCGGGCTCGGCCGGCGCTTACATCACCGAGGCGGCGGATGTCGCGGCGATGCATCCGGTCAGCAACATCGGGTCGGCGACGCCGATCGCGATCGGGCCGAGCGGCTCAAGCAGCGACCTCGACCGCAAGATCAAGAACGACGCCGCGGCGTCGATGCGGGCGCTGGCGGCGGCTCACGGTCGCAACCAGAAGCTGGCCCAGCTCCTGGTCACCAAGGCGAAGAACCTCACCGCCCGCGAGGCCGAGCGGGCTGGGCTGATCGACCTGGTCTCGCCCGACCAGGAGGCGCTGGTGGCTCAGCTGGACGGTTTTCGGGTCAAGGGACCGAAGGCCCAGACGCTGCACACCGCCGGGCTTCGGATCGAGGACCACGACATGACGCTCCAATACGAGCTGCTCGAGATCCTCGTCAACCCGAACGTCGCGTACCTGCTGCTCCTGATCGGGCTCCTGGGGCTGGCGATCGAGCTCTTCAGCCCCGGCTTGATCGCCCCTGGCACGATCGGCGTGATCTCCTTCTTGCTCGGCCTCTACGGGACCGCCCAGCTCCCCGTGACCGCCACGGGGGTGTTGCTCCTCGCCTTCGGGGTCGCGATGATCATCGCCGAGGCGCACCTCCCGACGCACGGCATCCTGGGCGCTTCCGGGGTGGCGGCCCTGATCGCCGCGGGGCTGGTCCTCTACGACACCAACACGAGCGCCTTCGAGATCTCGGCCCCGGTCGTGATTCTCACCGGGCTCCTGATCGGGGGATTCCTCGCCGTCGCGATCGAGCGGGCGATCCGCGCCCGGGGCCAGCCGGCGCGCACCGGCTGGGAGGAGATGGTCGGGGCCGTCGGAGAGGTGCGCGAGCCGCTCGACCCGATCGGCCAGATCTTCGTCGAGGGAGCGCTGTGGAGAGCGGAGTTGGCGCCGTCAAGCCCTGAGTCGGAGCGATCCCCGGCCGGCCCGGCCAGGGATGGGCGGCCCCTGGAGCGCGGCAGTAGAGTGCGGGTCGAGTCGGTCGAGGGGCTGACGCTCCGGGTCCGGCCCCTGTAGCCAGCGACCACTAGGAAGGAGCTTCGAGTGGGTGTGGCCATCGCGATAATCGCCCTGCTTCTGATCTTCGCGCTGATCGTGCTCGCCTCCTCGATCAGGATCCTGCGCGAGTACGAGCGCGGCGTGATCTTCCGGTTGGGGCGGCTGATCGCCCAGAAGGGCCCGGGCCTGATCATGCTGATCCCGATCATCGACAGGATGGTCAGGGTGGACTTGAGAACCGTGACCCTGACGGTGCCGCCGCAGGAGGTGATCTCGAAGGACAACGTCACCATGCGGGTCAACGCGGTCGCCTACTTCCGGGTCATCGACCCGAACCGGGCGATCACCGAGGTCGAGAACTTCCTCGTCGCCACTTCGCAGATCTCGCAGACGACGCTGCGGTCGGTTCTGGGCAAGGCCGAGCTCGACGCCCTGCTCTCGGAGCGCGAGCGACTGAACATCGAGCTACAGCAGATCATCGACGAGCAGACCGAGCCCTGGGGCGTGAAGGTGAGCACGGTCGAGGTCAAGGACGTGGAGCTGCCGCAGGAGATGCAGCGGGCAATCGCGCGCCAGGCGGAGGCCGAGCGCGAGCGGCGGGCGAAGATCATCGCCGCCGACGGCGAGTTCCAGGCGTCCGAGAAGCTGGCCCAGGCGGCCGAGGTCTTTTCTCGAAACCCGGCGACGCTCCAGCTTCGTTACCTCCAGACGCTGATCGATATCGGCGTAAACCAGAACACGACGATCGTCTTCCCGCTTCCGCTCGACCTGCTGAAGGCCTTCATCGATCAGCGAAGCGGAGGCGATGGCTCGGGCGCGAGCCCGAGCTGACGACCCACTGCCCCACTAGGCCGCTGAGCGATCCCGAGATCCGCATAGACCAGCTCACCGGGCTGCGGGCGATCCTTGCCCCCGGGCGAGCCGAGCGGCCGGACGCCTTCGCCCCGGCTTCCGTTGCGACCGTCCAGGACGCGGCGAAGGATTGCCCGTTCTGCGAGGGCCGGGAGGATCGCACCCCGCCCGAGGTCTGGGCGAGGCGGCCCGGCGGCGGGGCGGCCGACTCGCCGGGATGGACTCAGCGAGCGGTGCCGAATCTGTACCCGGTGCTCGCGCGCGAAAGCGCCGAGCCAGGGGCGGGCCGGCGATCCGACGCGGGGCCCGACGCCGGGCTGGCGAGCTCGGTCGACCCGCTGCGCGCCTCCAGCCGGGGAACGGAGCCGGACATGTTCCGGTCGATGCCGGCGGCGGGGGCTCATGAGGTGATCGTTCACTCCCCGGGCCACGCGACCTCGCTCGCCGAGCTGTCCGAAGAGGGCTTCGCCGGCGCCCTGGCCGCGTGGCGGGAGCGGATGCGCGCCGAAGCCGAGGACGCCTCCTACGTCCACCTGATCGTCAACGAAGGCCCCGACGCCGGCGCCTCGCTGGAGCACTCCCACTCACAGCTCTACGCCCTGCGTTTCGTCCCGGCCGCCATCGCCCGCGAGCGCGAACGGGCTTCGGCCTACCACGAGCGCACCATGGGCGGCCATCTGCTGCCCGAGATAGCGACCCAGGAAGTGCGTCGGCGCGAGCGGCTCGTGGCGGTGGACGACGAGGCGCTTCTGATCTGTCCCTGGGCGTCGCGCTCACCATTCGAGCTGCGCGTGGTCCCGCGCCGCCCGGCGGCCTCGTTCGAGCTCGATGGCGAAACCGGCACGGCGATGGTCCGCACCGCGCTTCGCGCCCTGGCGGCGCTGTTCGGCTCGCCACCCCAGCTCAACCTCTGGGTGCGCACCGCACCCCGTGGCGTCGACGAGTTCTGCTGGCACGTGGACCTGGTTCCCCGTCTGACCGTGCGGGCAGGATTCGAGCTCGGCACCGGGGTTGAGGTCAACGTCTACCCGCCGGAACGCGCGGCGGGGGACCTCCGCGACGCCTTGGGCGACGGCGATCGTCAGCAGACGACCCACTAGGCTGGCCTGCCCATGAGCCCGCCGATCACCAGGCCCTTCCCCTGTTTCATCGCCAACTCTCCGCAGGAGGGAAGGCCCTACGGCCAGTGGGCAAAGCGCCTGGAGGAGGAGTTCGCGAAGGCCTGCGAGCCCTACGCCGGTGAGGCGGGAGCGCCGCTTGACCCCGACACCGTCAGGTGGTTTCCGGAGCGCGGCTGGGGCGGTCGGGTGTACGTCCCCTGCACCGGGCGAGCCACCGAGCCCACCGGGGGGGGCGAGCCGGAAGAGGGAGGGGAGCCCTCGGGCCCGGTGCTGGTCGAATACTTCGGCCACGTCTCCTTGGTGCGTGACGAGGACGGCGAGCCGGGCGACCTGCGGGCGAGCGCCGACTTCACGGACGTCACCGCCGAGGACAACCCGCAATGGAAGATCGACCTCTCGGACGAGGTGATCGGCGCCTGGCGGGCCGAGGGAAATCGGGGCGGCGAGATCACCCTGGTGTGGGGCCTGCCGCTGGTGCGAGGCGCCGTCGCAGCCACCGCGGAGCTCGACGGGGAGGTGGTGGATCAGGCGGCCGTGCAGGACGGCCGGTTCACGCTGGTCGCCGCCGACGCCGTGCGCGGGTTCGGCGACGAGCTCTACCTGGAGGTTCGCCTCTGGGACCGCACCCTGCGCCAGATCGCCTCCGAGAGCCTCTACGCCGAAGGCGATTGACGAAGGGGTTGCGGGCCCGCGAGTCGCCTACGTCCAGCGGCTCGTGACCACCTTCTTCTGGGTGAAGAACTCGACTCCGTCGCGACCGGTAGCGTGGAGGTCGCCGTAGAAGGAGCCGCGCCAGCCGGCGAATGGGAAGTAGGCGACCGGGGCGGGAACCGAGACGTTCACCCCGATCATTCCCGCCTGAGCCTCGCGCACGAACTTGCGGGCGGCGCCGCCATCGCGGGTGAAGATCGCCGCGGCGTTTCCGTATTCCGAGGCGTTGATGGCGGCGATCGCACCATCCAGGTCCTCCATCCGCTCTATGGCCAGCAGCGGGCCGAAGATCTCCTCCCGGGCGAGCCGCATCTCGGGAGCGACCCGGTCGAACACGGTCGGCCCGAGGAAGAAGCCGCCGTCCTGACCGCGGCCCCGCCCGTCCACGCAGAGGACGGCCCCCTCCCGCTCGCCCAGCTCGATGTAGCCGGCTATGCGCTCGAGCGCCTCTGGGGTGGTGACCGGCGTGATCGTGCTGTCCGCGTCCGTGCCGGGCTCGCCGCCGGGCGCGACCCGCGCCTCGCTGGCCATACGCGAAAGGCTGGCCACCAGCTCGTCGCCGATCTCGCCAACGCCCACAGCCACCGAGCCCGCCAGGCAGCGCTGGCCGGCATTGGAGAAGGCCGAGGCGAAGAGGGCCGGCACGGCCAGGTCGAGGTCGGCGTCGGGCATCACCACAAGATGGTTCTTGGCGCCGGCGAGCGCCTGAACCCGCTTGCCGCGCAGCCCCGAGCGCTCGTAGACCTTGCGGGCCACCGGGGCCGAGCCCACGAACGACACCGCTTTCGCCGTTGGGTGGTCGATCAGCGCCTCGACGGCGTGCTGCGCGCCATGGACCACGTTGAACACACCGTCGGGAAATCCGGCCTCGGTGAACAGCTCGGCGAGGCGGTTCGCCGTCAGCGGCGTCCGCTGGGAAGGCTTGAGCACGAAAGTGTTGCCGGCCGCGATCGCGAGCGGGGCGAACCAGAGCGGGATCATCGCCGGGAAGTTGAACGGGGTGATCGCGCAGCACACCCCGAGCGGGAAGCGATGCATCGAGACGTCCACGCCCCGCGCCACCTGGTCGAGCGTCTCGCCCTTCATCAGCGTGGTCATTCCCGCGGCCAGCTCGACCACCTCGATTCCCCGCCTCACCTCGCCGCGTGCCTCGTCCAGGTGCTTGCCGTTCTCGCGGGTCACCAACTCGGCGAGCTGATCCAGGGCACCCTCCAGCAGCGCCTGCAGACCGAACATACGGCGGGCCCGCCGGGTCACGGGCTCGTCCTGCCATCCCTCGAAGGCCTCGGCAGCCACCCGCACGGCGTGGTCGACTTCGGATGGCCCCGACAGGGGCACGCGGCCCAGCACCTCGCCCGTCGCCGGATCCGGCACCTCCAGCCGCGTGTCCGTTTCGGCATCGATCGGCCGCCCGCCGACGAAGTTCTGGATCTCGCGCACGGCCTGCTCTAGTCCTCCCAGAAGAATTCCTCGAAGCTGCGCAGGAGGAAGCCGTACTTCCAGATTCTCTGGAAGTCCTCGAGGGTCGCGTCCTGGACTGGGCCGGCGGGGGTCCTGAGACCCTCGCCGTCGCGCTGGAGCACCATCTGGAGCGTCCTTTGACGGACCAACGCCCGGACCTCTCCTCCCATGCCGGGGATGGTCCACATGAGGACGAATCCCTCCTTGGCGTCGTAGGGAACGTCGATCGGCTCCCGGCGCACGAAGAAGGCCGTGACCTCCGCGAGCGCGTCGTGGAAGGACCGCTCCACGTCTCCGGCTTCCTCCAGCTCGTCCGCGACGTGGGACTGGACCGCCCCACGGAGGCTGGTGATCATCCATCTTTTGGGCGTTCGCACGGTGCCCAGCGTCTCCCACTCAACCAGCCGTGCCATGTAGCCGAACCGAGCCACCGACTGGGCCGCGACCAGCGTGCCCTCGGAGGCCGGCTCCCTCTGGGTGACCAAGGGGAAGCCCCTCGAGAGGGCGTGGGCCGCGCCATCATGAATCTCCCTTTGGTCGACGCACTCGTAGGTGTCCATCGCGAGGACGTTCACCATCTCCTCGGCCTCGTCCTCGGGCACGCTGACCAGGTCGTTTCGACCGTCCACCCGCAGCCATCCGGCTTTATTTCGACGGATCAGGCCCATCGCCGAGAGGCGCAGGTCACGAAGCGAGGCGGCCACGTTACCCATCATCTCCGAAACGTCCCGGGACCGCGGCAGCCGCTCCGCACGGCCCTAGACTCACGGCGAGCCCCGATAGCTCAGCTGGATAGAGCGACTCCCTCCTAAGGAGTAGGCCCCAGGTTCGAATCCTGGTCGGGGCATCCGACGCTCATCGCTTGGCGATGCGGTTTGTGGCCTCTCACGCTTTCGTCAACAGTTGTTGACACAGGAACCCCCCTAGCGGTGCTGGTGCCAGTTGGTGCCTTTTCGGGCTCCCAGGTACCGTCGATCAGCGCCTTCATGCTCTTCCGTTCCTCGGGCGATCGCCGCATCAGATGGGTGTAGACGCGGATCGTGAACGCCGGGTCGGTATGGCCAAGCTGCGCCATCGCATTGGCCGGGTCCGGGTCGTGGGCCAAGAGCAGGGAGGCGAAGGTGTGCCGCAGCTTGTGGGCCGTCAGGCCCTCGGGCAGTGGCCGGTCGGTTCGCTGGAGCGCCAGCTTCTCGGCTTCTTCAACTACCGGGTTCACCACCCGCTGACGGGCGTTGTTTATGTCGCGGTGCCTACCCCGTGCCGTGGGGAACATCGGCTCGAATGGTCCGACCTCCCCTCGGCTTGCGAGATAGGTGCCGAGCTCGTCGCGGAGCACCGGGAGCAAGTCGACCTCCCGAGCCGCCGCGTCGGTCTTGGTCCCCGGAATTTCGATTCGCCCCGCCGGCAGGTTGACGTGATGGCGTCGAAGCGCACATGCCTCCCCGATCCGAAGTCCCGCGAATACGAGCGTTGCCATGAACGCCCGCCGGCCCGCAGTCCTCGCGTTCGGCTTGGCGTCGAGTTTCGCTGCTGCGTCGAGCACGGCGGCGATCTGATCCACCGAATCGAGATAGACCGGCCTCGGTCTTTGGGCCTTCACCTTGCGGCGCCTCGGATTCACACGAACAGGGTTACGGTCGATCAGCTCGCGCTCATGGGCGACGTCGAGAATCTGGCCGAGGCGAGTGAGCGTCCGGTTGATCGTCCCCGCCGATAGCCGCCCCTCTCGCTGCTTTTTCTCCCGGTAGCGATCGACCTCGGCCACCGTGATCCGCCGCAGCAGGTGATCCTTGAAATGCGGCAGCAGGTGATTGCTTAGTTGCCAGCGATAGTTGGTCCGGGTCTGCTTCCCCCAACCGGGTTCTCCGGCCGCATACCACTCGCTAGCGAACTCATGAAAGGTCGGCTCCACCTCTGGTGCTGTAGTGGGCTGAGGACGCCGCCAGGAGCCGCTACGCACCGCTGCCATCGTCGCGGCCAACTCGTCCTCGGCGCGTCGACGGTTCCAGCCTTCCTCGGCCGTCCCTAGGGTGATGAAATGGCGCTCGGTGCCGGCATAGAACCGCAGTGCGTACACCGTGCCACGGTTGCGCTTACGCTCGACCACCTGTCCGGTTGATCTGCGGGCCATCAGGCCCTCCTCTCGGTTGAGGCGCCAAGTCGCGGGTAGCCTTCCCGTGCGCCGGGGCGAGTAGCCCTTGACCCGGTGCCAGGGGCCGGGTGTTCACGCACGCCGGCCCCGCTTGTCGTTGCGGCGACTCTACACCCGCTGGGCGTCGAGCACAGCGATGCGGGGTTCGTGATGGTTGGGGTCCTCCGCCACCCCCGGCAGCGGCTAGGGTCGCCACACCCCACGCGATCCAGGAGGCAGCCATGCGCAGCATCCGCAGCCATCTGACCTACTCCAACGTCATCTCGACCTTGTGCCTGTTCTTGCTGTTGAGTGGAGGTACTGCCGTCGCTCTGACCGGCTCGAACACCGTGCAGTCGGACGACCTCGGGCCCGGCGCCCAGGTAAGGGCGCCCGACGTGGCCGCCAACGCGGTCGATAGCCCCGACGTCACGAACAACAGCCTGACCGGCGCTGACGTCAACGAGGCGAGCCTTGACGCCACCCCGCTTCGCACACGAGTCGCCCAGGGCGGCTGCGCGCCGGCGGTCGCAGGAACCGGCGCGATGGTCAAGGTCGGCTCGTTCTGCATCGACCGTTACGAGGCCTCGGTCTGGTCCTCCCCCACCGGCGGCACCCAGTACGGCGTCAACTCGGACAACTACCCCTGTCATAACAACGGCCAGAACTGCACCAACATCTACGCGCGAAGCGTCGCCGGGACGCCCTCGCGCTTCATCACTTGGTTCCAGGCCCAGCAGGCGCTCGCCAACTCCGGCAAGCGCTTGCCGACCAACGCCGAGTGGCAGATGGCGGTCGCCGGCACCCCGGGCTCGACGGCCTGCAATGTGAGCACCGGGTCGGCGGCGAACACGGGCGCCAACGCAGCCTGTGCCTCCAACCACGGCGCCAACGACATGGTCGGAAACCTGTGGGAGTGGGTGGCGGACTGGGACGAGGAGGCGTCGACGACGTGCGCCAACTGGCCGGCGGGGTTCGGGAACGACTTCACCTGCCTGGGCGGGGGCTCCAGCCGCTTCCCGAGTGCCCTGATTCGGGGCGGCGACTTCGACGACGGCACCGAAGCGGGCCCGTTCGCGGTCTGGGGTCGCGAGCGGCCGTCGAGCTCGTTCGACAACCTTGGGTTTCGCGGCGCCCGGTAGTCGTCCGTTCGACAGCGAGATACTGCGCGGGCGATGTCGCAGGAGAACGTGGAGATCGTCAAGGCGGCCCATCCGCCGTCGGGCACTGACCTCATCCATGTGTTCGCAGACGACTCGGGCGCACCCG
>JBBPIK010000075.1:3096-10655 GCA_038040415.1 Actinomycetota bacterium | reverse complement strand
CGGGCACCTTCACCGCGCTCAGCGCCGGCGGCTTCCACACCTGCGGGATAAGGACGAACGGCGCCGTCGCCTGCTGGGGCCAAAACGGCGCTGGCCAGGCCGACGCGCCGGCGGGCACCTTCACCGCGGTGGGCAGCGGCGGCGCCCACACGTGTGGGATAAGGACAAACGGCAGCATCGCCTGCTGGGGCCGCGACAACTTCGGCCAGACAACGCCGCCTGCCGGGACCTTCGCCGCGGTGAGCGCCGGCGCCGACCACACCTGCGGGATGAGGACGAACGGCACCGCGACCTGCTGGGGCGACAACGGCAGCGGCCAATCTACCCCGCCAGCCGGCTTCGCCAGTCCAACGCAAGATTTCGTGACGGGCACAGCGCAGCACAGGGGCGCAGATCCCCCGTTTCCCGTGATCGAGGTCCAGATCAACGCCCGCAGCGACGCGACCGGGGCAAGGCCGCGGGGGCAGCTGTCCGTTAAGAACAACCCCACGATCCCTTCCTACCGCGCCCGGGTGACCTGCCTGAGCGTCGCGGGGAACAAAGCCACGGTCGGCACCGAGATCGTGGAGTCGACCGATCCCGCCCAGGAAGGCAAGGGACAGCTGTGGAGCGTGGTCGACGGCGCGGGATCCGGAGCGCCGGATCGGATCGCCGGCTACCACATGACTCCGATGCCGCCGCTCTCGTGTCCGCCGCTCTCCTTCAACGTCCCCGTCATCTCGGGCGGCTACGCGGTCCACAACGCAACCCCATAGGTGGCTCGCCCAGGGGGCATGAATCGTCGCTTCGATTCCAGCAGAAGCAGAGTCTGCGATGGGCGCGGCTGGTTTCGAACCAGCGACCTCTCGCGTGTGAAGCGAGCGCTCTCCCACTGAGCTACGCGCCCGGTGGCCTGATGATAGGTCGCCGCGCGCCTCGTGAAGGTGCAGGTAGGATGGTCGGTGGACCGTGCTAGGCGGGGAGGTAGCGGTGCCCTGTCACCCGCAATCCGCTCTAGCGGGGCTGAACGCCCGTCTGAGGGTCGCGGCCTTCGGGGTCGGTACGTCGCGGGCGGCGTTGACGGCCAGGTCCCGCGCAATGCGCGCCCGCGAACCAGGTCAGATCCGGAAGGAAGCAGCCTTAAGCGGTAGCGGGCATGTGCCGCGGATCGGCCTGGCTCGAGCCAGCCACGACGGGAACGCCCGGGGACCGCTCTCGAAGGCGGGTCGCACGGTCCTGCGCGCTTGCCCACCCAACGAAACGGACGTTGGGCGCTTCTCTAGTGCTTCTCGGGAACCTTTGGTGCCAGCTTCGCGCGCAGCTTGCGTGGCAGGTGAGGCGCCGAGGTCCCGCCGGTCGAGGAGCCTCGGCGGCCGGACGGCGAGGTGCCGCCCGTTCTCGGCTTCGACTCGTGTGGAGGAGGCGCCTCGTCCGGCGGCTCCGGGCACTTGCGCGTGTAGACGACGCGGGCCGGGTCCTCCGGCTCGGTCTCGGAGTGCATCCAGGAGAGGTGGAGGTGGTGTCCCCGTCCGTGGCCGGAATCGCCGTTCCAGCCCACCCAGCGCCAGGGCGCGATCGGGTGGTCCTGCTCGGGCTCCGCCTTGCGGGCCAGGGCTCCGATCTTCTTCCAGGTGCCGCCCTTGTCCTGGTTGGGAACGATGTCGGCGCCGAGGCCGATCGGGTGCTCGCCATTGCGGGCATGGGCCGGGTCGGTGGAGTACCCATCGGTGATGAAAATGTCGAAGCGGCGCTTCATCCAGCGGACGTCCGCCAGCAGGCGGCGGTCGATCTGCTCGCCCGGAAAGCCAGGGATGTCCACGAAGCGCCCACCGCCCACCGTCTTGCAGAGGTGATCGTCGATCACTTTGCTTCGCATCCTGCCGGCCGCCGGGGAGGCGACGGCTCCCGCGAGCAAGACAGCCAGGGGCAACGCGATCAAGGCGCGCGCCCGGCGGCGTCGTGTGAGGCATGGGATGCCGGCCATTGACATCAGGCATCGGCACCAGGGGGCGGTGCTGAAACGGTCTCAGCGAATGTTCGAGGCGCCCGGGCGGGCCGGACCCGTCACTAGACTGACTTTCATCGTGTCCGAGACCTCGCTGTATCGCCGCCACCGCCCGCAGGCCTTCGACGAGGTGGTCGGCCAGGAGCACGTGGTGCGCACGCTGCGAAACGCGGTGGAGCGCGACCGGGTCCACCACGCCTACCTGTTCGTGGGCTCGCGGGGAACCGGCAAGACGTCCGTGGCGAAGATCCTCGCTCGCTCCCTGAATTGCGCCGACGGGCCCACGCTGACGCCCTGCGGGGAGTGCGAGTCCTGCCGCACGATCGCCGCCGGCAGCTCGCTCGACGTGATCGAGATGGACGCCGCCTCGAACCGTTCCGTGGACGACATCCGTGAGCTCCGCGAGCGGGTGAGCTACGCCCCAGCGGCCGGGCGCTGGAAGGTCTACATCCTGGACGAGGCGCACATGCTCACGCGCGAGGCGTGGAACGCCTTCCTGAAGACGCTCGAGGAGCCGCCCCCGAACACGGTCTTCGTGCTCTGCACCACCGAGCCGCACAAGGTCATGCCGACGATCGTCGATCGCTGCCAGCGCTTCGACTACCAGCGCCCCTCGCTGGAGCAGATCGCCGAGGTGGTGCGCCGGGTGGCGGCAACGGAGTCGATCGAGATCGAAGACGGGGCGGTGGCGGCAATCGCCCGCTCCGCGACCGGGAGCTTCCGCGACGCGCTGGGCACTCTCGACCAGCTCGTCGCCTACGGGGGCAAGCGGGTCGCCACCGACGACGTGCTGGCGGTGCTCGGCGTCGCCGAGGCCGAGCTGATCCTGGCCGCCGCCGATGCGATTGCCGCCGAGGACGGCAAGGCCGCGCTGGAGGCGAGCGAGCGCCTGGCGCGCTCGGGCCGCGACCTGTCGCAGTTCGGCCGCGACCTGCTGGCCCACCTGCGCCAGCTGCTCGTGATCCGCACGATCGGCGAGCCGCCCGCGACCTTCAGCGTCACCGCCGCCGACCCCGAGCGGCTGCGCGTCCAGGCCGAGGCCTTCTCGGACCTGGCCCTGACACGTGCAATCGACGCCGTCGCCGCGGCTTTGGCGGCGATCAAGGAGGGCGACGAGCCGCGGATGACCCTCGAGCTGGCGATCCTGCGCGCGGCGCGGCCCGAGGTGGACCCATCGCGCGCCGCTTTGGCGCAGCGGCTCGAGCGCCTGGAGCGGCTGCTCGAGGGCGGGGCCGTCCAGGCCGCCGCCGCCGAGCGGCCCGAGGACAACCCGGGGCCGACCGCGGTGGCCACCGAGCCGGTGGCGACCGAGCCGGTGGCGACCGAGCCGGTGGCCACCGAGCCTGCGGCCACCGAGCCTGTGGCCACCGAGCCTGTGGCGACCGAGCCGGCGGACCTCGAGCGGATCAGCGGCCTGTGGCCGGCGGTGCTCGACCATGTCCGCGAATCGGGCTCCGAGCTGCTCTCGACGGTGTTCGCCGCCGCCCGCCCGGTGGCCGTGGACGTCGAGCGGGCCGTGCTGGAGGTCGGCTTTCCGGCCAGCGCCGCCTTCAACAAGCGAAAGGCCGAGGCGCAGGAGGCGCGCGAGCGCCTGGCGGAAGCCGTGAAGACGATCGTCGGCGAGCGCCTGCGGCCGGTCTACGTGTTGCTGGAGGGCAAGGATGAGGCTGCGCCGGACCGTGACGAGCCGGCTCTCAGCGATGAGGAGGTGATCGACCTCCTTCGGTCCGAGTTCGACGCCGAGGAGTTCGAGGCAGGCGAAGCGAAGGAGGCGGAGGGATGACCCGGACGCCCAACCCGGGCCGCGGGCCGGGTGGCCTGGACCTGAACGCGATGATGAAGCAGGTCCAGCAGATGCAGAGCGAGATGATGGCTGCGCAGGAAAAGCTCAAGGACGAGGTCGTCGAGGCGAGCGCCGGCGGCGGGATGGTGAAGGTGAAGATGAGCGGCGACCTTCGGCTGCTGGAGATCGCCATAGATCCCGAGGCGATCGACCCCGAGGACGCCGAGCTGCTTCAGGACATGATCACGGCCGCCGTCAACGAGGCGATCCGCTCCGCTCAGGAGCTGGCCACGAGCAAGCTGGGCGGGGTTGCCGGCGCAGGCGGGCTGGGCGGCCTAGGGCTTCCGGGCGGCTAGCCACTAAGCGCGCCGCCCCGCTCGGTACCGTCAGCCAGCGTGCATCCAGCGCCGATCCAGCGACTGATCACCGAGCTCTCCCGCCTGCCCGGGATCGGGCAGCGGACCGCCCAGCGGCTGGCCTTTCACATCCTGCGCGCCGGCGACACTGAGGCGCTCGGGCTGGCCGAGGCGATCCGCGAGGTTAGGGAGAAGGTCGGGCTGTGCGAGGTTTGCTTCAACCTCGCCGAGGGACCGCACTGCCGGATCTGCGATGACCCCAGGCGCGAGCGCTCGCTGATCTGCGTGGTGGAGGAGCCCTCCGACGTGATCCCGATCGAGCGCACCGGCGAGTACCGCGGCCTCTACCACGTCCTCGGCGGCGCTCTGTCGCCGATCGACGGCGTCGACCCCGAGGACCTGAGGATCGCCGAGTTGGTGCGACGCACGGACGATGGGGAGGTGCGTGAGGTGGTGCTCGCCACCAATCCGACCACCACCGGCGAGGCGACCGCGCTCCACATCGCCGAGCTGCTGCGCGACCGGGTGACGATCACGCGCCTCGCCAGCGGGCTCCCGGTGGGCGCCGACCTCGAGCACGCCGACGAGGTGACGCTCGGGCGCGCCATGACGGGGCGCCGCACCCTCGACGGCTCCGCCCAGCCCGGCTGAGTCCGAAAACTCGCCCCGGCCGAGTTGCGATTCACTATGGATCGCAACTCGGCCCGCGCGGAGGTTCAAGCCTCGGAGAGGCCGATCCGTGCGTGCAGGCGGCGCAGCGGAGCGGGCGCCCACCAGTTCCACTTGCCGAGCAGCTCCATCAGCGAGGGAACCAGTAGGGCCCGAATGATGCTGGCATCGATCAGCACCGCGAGCGCGGTGCCGATGCCGTTCTGCTTGATGAAGATGATCTGCGAGGTCGCGAAGGCACCGATTGCGATCGAGAACAGCAGCGCCGCGGCGGTGACGATGCGGCCCGTCCGCTCGAGCCCGATCGCGACCGACTCCGAGTCGCTCGCGCCGCCATCGCGAGCTTCCTTGATCCGCGAGAGCAGGAACACGGCGTAGTCGGTCGAGAGCCCGAACGCGACCGCGAAGAGGAGGATCGGCATCGTCTGCTCGAGCGCTCCCTGGCCTCGGTAGTCGAGCAGGCTCTCGAGATTTCCGTGCTGGAAGACGAGCACGAGGATGCCGAACACGGCGCTCAGGTTGAGCACGTTCATGACCAGTGCCTTGATCGGCAACACCACTGAGCCGGTGAACAGGAACAGCACCACGAGGGTGGAGACGACGACGATCGCGAGCGCCAGGGGTAGGTGTCGTTCGAGGCTCGATTGAAAGTCGGCGAAGTGCGCCGAGGCGCCGGTGACGAGCACGGTCGTCCCGGTCGGTTCCGGAAGGTCGCGGAGCCGCCTCACGGTCGCCTTGCTCCGCTGGGAGGTGAAGGGGCCCTCGGCTATCGCATCGACCACGCTCACGGTGCCCGAAAGCCGCCGGGGGCGCTCGACCGCCGCCACGCCAGGGTCGTCCCTGACCTCGGAGGCGACGGCGGCCACGGCGTTCTCCTCGCCCTCGATCGCAAGCCGTATCGGCGTGTCGCGGAAGGGCGGGAAGTCGGAGCGCAGGATGTCGTCGACTTGGCGAGCGCTGGCGCTCTCGGGAAGGACCTGCGCATCGACCGAGGTGAACTTGATGCCCAGGAAGGGGATCCCGAGGGCGATCAGAAAGGCAGCGCTCAGCGTCGCGATGGGGGCGGGTCGCCGCATCACGAAGCGTGAGAGCCGATACCAGAAGCCGGCCCCGGTCGGTTTAGCGTCACGCTCGGCGCGGCGCTGGAGGAAGCGTGGCGCGAGCGCATTCACGCGTGGGCCGAGAATGCTCAGCACCGCGGGGAGGACGATCAGCGCCACCGCGGCGGCCAGGAGCGCCACCAGCGCCCCGCCGATTCCCATCGAGTAGAGAAAGCGCTGCGGGAAGACGATCAGGGAGGCGAGCGCCGCGGCGACGGTGATCGAGGAGAAGAGGACGGTGCGGCCCGCGGTTCGCATCGTCGCCCGGAGTGCCTCCCAGCGCTCGATGCGGTCCGCGGCTCCGAGGTGAGACTCGATGCCTCGTCGTGCGAGCTCTTCCCGGTAGCGCGAGACGATGAAGAGGCTGTAGTCGATCGCGAGGCCGAGGCCGAGGCCGGTGGTCAAGTTGAGGGCAAAGATCGAGATCGATCCGACCTCGCTCGCGATTCGCAGCACGAAGAAGGTGCCGACGATTGCGAGGCCGCCGATCAGTAGCGGCAGGAGTGCGGCGACGAGGCTCCGGAAGAAGAGCAGCGAGAGCAGGAAGAGGAGGGGGAAGGCGAGCATCTCGGCTCGGCGCAGGTCGGACTCGGTTTGCTCGTTCACCTGCTTTTCCGCCAGCGCCAAGCCGCCGACCTCGACCCCCGGCTCCCCTTCCAGCTGGTCGGCGATGCTGGAGGCGGCGTCGTGCCTGGCCTTGTCCTCGGTCGGCCACAGGGCCACCGCGACGTAGGTCTGGCTGCCGTCGTTCGAGACGAAGGCACGGGACCCCGTGTCGTAGTAGCCGGTTACCTCGGCCACGTCCTTGCGGCTCCGGAGCTGATCCTCGATCCGTTCGACGCGTGCGCGAGTGCCGGGATTCCCTACCGGAGCGTCCTTCACGAGCACGATCACACCCGCCTCCCGGAAGCCGTGCCCCTGGAGCAGGTCCTCCGCCTTGACGCTCTCGGTAGCCGGGTCGTCGGCGCCGTACGGATCGAGGTGGCTGGCCACCGATCCGCCGATCGCACCGGCGAGGATGAAGAAGACGGCTCCGCCAACGGCCACGAAGCGCCGGCGGCGGTAGATGAATCTGGCCAGCGAGTCGAGCATCAGGCGCTCCTCCTCTGGGTCGCGGCCTCATCCTCGAGGGCGCGCCTCGTTCGCTCGCACCAGCCCGCCATCCATTCGTTGAGCTCGATCCCGTAGCGCAGCACGAGGTACGCGGAGCCCTCCGGCTTCCCGGTCGCCTCGACCTCTCGCAGGCGCTCGACGATCCGCTCATGGGTGCGGCGCTTTGCCTCCAGCGTTCCGGCTGCGGACGCGCCGTCGCGTGCGGCGTCCGCGAAGAACAGCTTCAAGAGCGCCTCGTCTCGGAGCTCGAAGACCTGCGGCTCGGCGTCGAGCCAGGCCCGCAGAGCCCTGCGTCCGGCGGACGTGAGGCGATAGACGTTTCGCCTCCGGCCGCCCTGCGGGCTTGCCTTGCCCTCGATCAGCCCGGCGGCGGCGAGGCGGCGCAGCTCGGGGTAGATCTGGCCGTAGCTGGCCGCCCAGAAGAAGCGGGTGGACTTGTCGACGACCGACTTGATCTCGTAGCCGCTCATCGGCTGCCAGCCGAGAGCTCCCAGGATCACGTAGGCGGTGGGGGAGAGCTCCATATATCGGGAAGATATATCGCGATCGGCGCG
>JBBPIK010000075.1:0-2996 GCA_038040415.1 Actinomycetota bacterium | reverse complement strand
CGTAGGCGGTGGGGGAGAGCTCCATATATCGGGAAGATATATCGCGATCGGCGCGTCCCGTGTGTGCACCGGGTCACATAGGGCCTCGATGCGGTCGAGCCGTCCTGCCCAGACCCCGGATTCCGATGGCTAAGCAGGACATCACCTTGCCCCGCGCGCCCCAGCCGCAACTCTCCTTATCCTCAATCGCCAACATGCCAGCGACCGGCGAGACAGTGGTGATGAAGTTCGGCGGTACGTCCGTCGCGGGAGCGGACGACATCAAGCGCGCCGCGCGACGGATAGTCGCCGCCCGCGAGGACGGCAAGCGAGTGGTGGCCGTGCTGTCGGCGCGCGGCAAGACCACGGACGACCTGGTGGGCATGGCGCACGAGGTGTCGGACAGCCCGGCGGCGCGTGAGATGGACATGCTGCTGTCCACCGGCGAGCGGATCTCCTGCGCGCTGTGCGCGATGGCGATCAACGACCTGGGCCACAACGCGATCTCGCTGACGGGATCGCAGGCCGGGATCGTCACCGACTCCTCCCACACCAAAGCGCGCATCCTCGACGTTCGGGCCGACCGCATCCGCAAGGGGCTGGGCGACGACCGGATCGTGCTGGTCGCCGGCTTCCAGGGCGTCTCCGGAGACAGCCGGGACATCACCACGCTCGGGCGGGGGGGATCCGACACCACCGCCGTCGCGATCGCCGCCGCACTGGGCGCCGACGTCTGCGAGATCTACACGGACGTTCGCGGCGTGTTCAGCGCCGATCCGCGCCTGGTCGCAGACGCGCGCCTGCTGCGGATGGTCTCGTTCGAGGAGATGCTGGAGATGGCGGCCTCGGGGGCCAAGGTGCTCCAGCTTCGCTCGGTGGAGTACGCCCGCAACCACGGGATCCCGATCCATTGCCGCAGTTCATTTGAAGAGGGCCCCGGTACTCTCGTCGTTTCCGAGAAGGAGACGATGGAACGACCCTTCGTGACAGCCGTGACCCATGCCGACGAGGCGCGCGTGACCCTGTCCGGGGTGCGGGACGAGCCCGGCGTCGCGGGGCAGATCTTCGGCGCCCTGGCGGGCGCCAACGTGAACGTGGACATGATCATTCAGAACGAGCCGGTGTCCGCCGACCAGAAGGCCGACCTCTCATTCACGCTCGACCCGAGTGACCTGCGCGCCGCGAGCGAGGCGCTGAACGGGCTCGAGATCTGCGAGCGGCTCGAGGCCGACGAGCGAATCGGCAAGGTCTCGATCGTCGGTGCCGGGATGCGCAGCCACCCGGGCGTGGCCGCCAGGGTCTTTGAGACGCTCGGCGAGCGGGGGATCAATATCGAGATGATCTCCACCTCGCCGATCAAGATCTCCTGCGTGATCGCCGCCGGCGAGGTGCCCGCGGCGGTCAAGGCGCTGCACCAGGCGTTCGAGCTGGGCGAGGACGCCGTCCGTCGCGAGGAGCCGACCGGGACGGAGCACCGGCCGGCCGTCCGGCCCACGGAGGGCGAGGACGAGGGCGAGTTGCGCGATGGCGCCTGACGGCTACAGGGTCGGTGTGCTGGGCGCCACCGGCGCGGTCGGCTCGACCATGCTCCGGGTGCTGGGCGAGCGCGGCTTCCCCGCGAGCGAGGTGGTGGCGTTCGCCTCCGAGCGCTCGGCGGGGCGCAAGCTTGCCGTGAACGGCGGCGAGCTGGAATGTCGCCCGCTGTCGGGCGATACGACTCAGGGTCTCGACCTGGTCCTGTCCTCGGCCGGCGGAGAGGTAAGCGCCGAGTGGGCGCCCAAGCTGGTGGAGGCGGGCGCGGTGGTGGTCGACAACACGAGCTACTGGCGCATGCACGCCGAGGTCCCGCTGGTGGTCGCGGAGGTGAACCCCGAGGCGCTCGACTCTCATCGGGGGATCGTGGCCAACCCGAACTGCTCGGCCATGCAGATGGTGGTCGCGCTGGCGCCGATCCACCGGGCGGTGGGGATCGAGCGGATCGTGGTCTCGACCTACCAGCCGGTCTCGGGGACCGGTCGGCGGGCGATGCAGGAGCTTCGCGACCAGGCGCACGCGCTGCTGCACGACACCGATCCGCCGGCCGCCGAGGTGTACCCGCACCGGATCGCGTTCAACGTTCTGCCGCAGGTGGAGACCTTCAAGGGCGGCGACGACTACACGACCGAGGAGCGCAAGATGATGGCCGAGACGCGCAAGATCCTGGGCGTCAGCGAGGAGGAGCTGCCGATCTCGGCCACCTGCGTGCGGGTTCCGGTCCTATACGGGGAATCAGAGTCAGTCAATGTGCAGACCCGCGAGCCGCTATCGCCGGAGGAGTGCCGGGAGCTCTTGGCGCGTGCGCCGGGGGTCATGGTCGTGGATGCGCCGGCGGAGGGCGTCTACCCGCTGGCCAGCGACGCCGCCGGGCGTGACGAGGTGCTGGTGGGCCGCATCCGCCGCGACCCCTCGCACGAGCGCTGCCTCAACCTCTGGGTGGTCGGCGACAACCTGCGCAAGGGGGCGGCGACGAACGCCGTCCAGCTCGCCGAGCTGCTCCACGAGCGCGGCCTGATCCGCCGCACCGAGGCACCGGCGCCCGCGTAGGCGCCCGCGCCGCACCCTACGATCCTGCCCCTTGCTGGGGGCCTATGCATCCGTTGCGGTCCTGATCGCCGTCTCGATCGCGGCGGGCCAGGCGATCCTCTCGCTGTGCGGACGCCGCCGGTCGAGCTGGCTCGCCGGGCCGGTCGGGCTGGCGGCGGTCCTGGTCGTCAGCGGGATCGCGATCAAGCTGCCGGGGCACGGGACCGCGGTGGCGATCGCTCTCGCCGTCCTCTTTGCCCTCTCACTCGCGAGCCTCGTAAAGGGGGGGCGAGTGGCAGGTGGGGACCCGGGGCTCGCCGTCGCGGCGGCGGGGCTCGTGCTGATCCTTGCCTCGATCCCCTTCATCGTCAATGGGCGGGTGGGGAGCCTCGGCGTCGGACTCGTCAACGACGACATGGCCTCCCACCTGCTGATCGCGGACTGGCTGAACACGC
>JBBPIK010000140.1:0-2896 GCA_038040415.1 Actinomycetota bacterium | reverse complement strand
GGGATTGCGGTCCCCGACTGAAAATCGTGGTGTCGCCGGTTCGATTCCGGCCCTCACCATTCGGAAGCCCCCTGCAACTAGGGGGTTTCTGGGATTCGGCCAAAGGGTCAAGACGACTTCCGCCGCATAGAGCTACCAATGAGCTACCAAGTCAGTCTAGGCATATGGAGCGGGAGCGCGCGAGACTCATGCCAGAACCCCGCGTCTCGCGCGCGTCCATTCGAGGAGATGTAAGGGTTGCTCCCGATGAATCAGAACCAACGGGACCGCGCTCTCGCTCTCATGGAGCTCGTCCGGAGTCGGCTGCCGGCTGAGTTCGAGGTGACCGGCGACTGCGACGCATGGCCGCTCATTAGCCTGGCCCTGCTCAGCCGTACGACTGGCACGCTTGATTCGGTGCTGCTGCTCCAGCCGTCGGAGCGCGCGAGCGACGCGTCGACGCTCGTCCGCAGCTTGTACGAGCATGTCGTTCACTTCGCGTGGCTCGCGGCCGACCCGAGCGCCGAACGTATCGAAGAGTGGCGCAAGCATGACCTGAAGCAGCGGCTGAAGGCCGACGACGACTGTAAGGCGGTCGGCTATCCGCTCTTCGACTCTGCTACCCGCGCGAAGATTGAAGCCCAGGTTGCTGCCATGAAGGGCAACGACCTCGTGCTCACCAACATCGCCGTCGCCGCAGACAAGCATTGGGAGCCGCACATCGACACGCTTGAAGGACACACGCAGCTCCGGTCGTTTCGCGGTCTCTACGCGTCTGCCTACCGCTTGCATAGCGGCGTCGCCCACCCATCCGAACGAGGTATCCACCCCGTCGTCGAGGATCTGACGGGCTCCCGCCGGCGGGTCAAGCTTGAAGATTCGTTCGAAGGCCACGGCCCCTACGGACTGGCCACCGCCATCTACGCGCTCGCCCTGCTTGTTGGGGAGCAGTCACTCGGCTGGCCCTCGACGGCCGAAGTCGACAACATCTTCGCCCAACATCCCTGAGTCGTGGGTAGGCCCGGGTCCGCGAGAATCGAAGCTGCGCGCCCTATCTTCGTGCCGCTCAACTAGCGGTCTTCCAAGCTCTTAGTACGGGTTCGATCCCCGTCGCCCGCTTCGCTCCAGCAGTGGCTTTCGACCGAGTTTGCGGGCTAGCCTCACGTACCGGCCAGGAGGCAACTCGCCGCGGCTGTCGCCCGATCCGGGCTAGGATTAGCCGGACAACCGGGCGGCACCTGGCAGCGGCATGTGCTCGGAGCAGCGTCTCCCAGACGAGGAGGTCTTGCATGGCTCAGCCGACGATCGATCCCACCTTCTACCGGACCGCTGCAGAGGCCGCGGCCGCTCCTGCCGAACAGCTCGCCTACGTGGTGGCCTTCGACCGGGCCGCGCAGAAGAACGACGCGATGACCGTCATCGATGTGAACCCGGCCTCCGACACCTACGGGCGGGTGGTCGGCTGGACCGACGTCCCCGCGCTCGGGGACGAGCTGCACCACTTCGGCTGGAACGCCTGCAGCAGCGCGCTCAAGCACGAGGGCCACAACATGGACGGCCTCGCCCGCCGCTACCTCCTGGTGCCGGGCCTGCGCTCGTCGAACATCTACGTGCTCGACACCGGGTCGGACCCCCGCAAGCCGACGCTGGTCAAGACGATCGACGGTAAGACCCTGTCCGCAAAGGCCGGCTACTCCCGCCCGCACACCCTGCACTGCGGACCCGACGGGGTCTTCCTCACCTGCCTGGGCGGCGCCGAGGGCGACGACGACGGACCGGGCGGGATCGCGCTGCTCGACCACGAGACCTTCGACGTCCTGCGCGCCTGGGAGACCGACCGCGGGCCGCAGCACTTCCACTACGACGCCTGGTGGCACCTCAACCAGAACGTGCTGATCTCCAGCGAGTGGGGCAGCCCTTCGATGATCGAGGACGGCATCGTGCCGGAACTGCTGCTGGGCCAGAAGTACGGCCACGCCATCCATTTCTGGGACCTCGCCGCGGGTGAGCACGTGCAGCGCGTCGACCTGGGCGCCCAGCACCAGATGGCGCTGGAGGTCCGCCCGTCCCACGACCCCGAGGCGACCTGGGGTTTCGTCGGCGTCGTGATCTCCACCGAGGACCTGTCCGGTTCGGTGTGGCGCTGGTTCCGCGACGGCGACGAGTGGAAGGCCGAGAAGGTCATCACCATCCCCGCCGAGCCCGCCGACCCGGACCTGCTGCCGCCCGCGCTGAAGCCCTTCGCTGCGGTGCCGCCGCTCATCACCGACATCGACCTCTCGGTCGACGACAAGTTCCTCTACGTGTCCTGCTGGGGCACCGGCGAGATGAAGCAGTTCGACGTGTCGGACCCGGCGAACCCGAAGCAGGTGGGATCCGTGCGGCTCGGCGGCATCGTCAACCGCACCCCGCACCCGGCCAGGGCCGACATGCCGCTCTCCGGCGGGCCGCAGATGGTCGAAGTCAGCCGCGACGGCAGGCGGGTCTACTTCACCAACTCGCTGTACGGGGCGTGGGACGACCAGTTCTACCCGGACGGCGTCGGCGCCTGGATGGCCAAGCTCGACGCCGACCCCGACGGCGGGCTGAGCATCGACGAGAGATTCTTCCCGCACGGCGAGGAGTTCCGTGGCCTGCGCGTGCACCAGATCCGACTGCAGGGCGGCGACGCCTCGTCGGACTCGTACTGTTACAGCTGACGCTCACCCTCTCCGGCGATCTGGCGCGCGCCGAGCCCAAGCGGCTTCGCTACCGCCTCCTTCACGTGGCCGCCAGGATCACCCGCTCGGACCGGCGGGCGCGGCTTCACCTGCTTGCCGGCTGGCCCTGGGCCGATGCGCTCGTGGCCGCGTTTGCCAGGCTGCGCTCGCTTCCCGCGCTGGCCTCGTAGCCGCCCAGACCGCGTCGGCGAGGACCA
>JBBPIK010000074.1:0-11218 GCA_038040415.1 Actinomycetota bacterium | reverse complement strand
CGGCTGGCTAGCCGACGGCGATGCAAGACCAGGTAGCCTCGGAAGGACACCGGGTGGCCTCGGCGCGGATCGAGCGTCGTTAGCGCCCGCTCGGCGTAGCGGTCTGCCGACCACTCGCGAGCGGAGCGAATCAGCTGGAAGTCGGTCTCGATCGCGTAGGCGAACGCCTCGATCCGCTCCTTCAGCTCCACCTTTCGATTCAGCGAGAGGCCCGGATAGCTCTGGCCCTCCAGGCGATATCCGGCCCAGACGTCGTCGGGTGATCGCCAGACGAGGTTTCCGTGAAGGAAGTAGTGCGGCGCCCGCGGGCTCATTCGAAGACCACCTCTGCGCCCTCGGGCACCCGCAGCTCCCGCCCGCGCGGTAGCGGCCGCGGGCGCTCGCCGAGCCCGCAGACGCGGACCCGCCTCGCCGCGGCGAGCGCGTCGGAGCCTCGGCCTCGCGTTCGCTCGACCTCGAGCCGCGCCGGGTAGCGCAGGACGACGCGAGCGGGCCCGCGCACCCGCCCGCGCCGGTAGGCGGGCTCGTCCCCCGCCGGGGCGATCTGCACCGCCGCGACCGGGGCGACCTGCGCCCCCACCGCGGTGGTGGGGCGAAGCCCCGCCAGGGTGCGCGGACGTACCCGGTAGCGAGCGAGCCCGGCGAGCGCGTGGTGGGGCGCGCGCCCGTCGATCTGCCACGAAGCGAGCGCCCAGCCCGCCGCCACCGGCAGCGCCACGACCCGAACGCCCACGGGAAGCAGGCCGAGCAGTTGCCCGGCGACCGGCAGCTTCGCCGCCACCATCACCGCGGCGGCCGCGACGAGCGTGTAGAGGATCGCCCGCACCTGCACCCCACCGGGCGCCGGCAGCCGCCAGCGGTCGACGCGGTAGATTCGCCGCTCGACGTCGTCGAGCACCGCCCGGTAGGAGCGGACCGACACCGGCTCTCTCGCCGCCACGCGCGCGCTCCTGACCTTCCCGGACGACCTAGAAGATCGCCTTGTAGATGTCGCGGTAGGCGTCCTCGGCCGAGCCGGGGGCGAAGATGAAGAGCCCGGCGATCAGCCCGACGATCGCCGCGCTGATCGCCAGGCCCGTGTTGCGCTGCATGAAGGCGCCGATCGCGACGACGCCGATCAGGACGATCAAGACCGGGCCGACGATGTCGGTGATCAGATCGGCCGCGTTGTCGCCGGCCCTGGAAACGCTGCCGCCCCCGGCCTTCTGCGCCTCGGCCCGCTCGACCCCGAAGCCGAGAGGGCCATCCGCGCCCACCGCCGGCGGCGCGAGAGCGAGAAGAAGCGCGGTGGCGGCGATCGCTGCTGTGCGTCTCATGGTGTCCTCCTAGGTTGCGTTTGCCACGGTCTCGACGAAGCTCACGACCACACGCCCGCGTCGGCGCTCGACGCCGAGCTCGTAGGTCAGCGTCCAAAGCCCTCCTGCCTCGTCGCCGGCGGTGACCGTGGCGAGCACCGCGCCGGAGTCCGCGCCGGCGGCCCAAGCGACCTCCTCGACCGACTCCACCACGAAGCGCTGCGGGGGAATCGCCACTGCTGCGTCGGGCGCCAGGTCCGCCGCGAGGTCCGCCCGCTCACGGGCGAGGTAGTTGCGAACGACGCGCTCCGCCACGATCAGGACTTCCCTGTCCTCGACCTCCTCGCGCGCGGCGAGCTCCGCCCGGGCAATCGTCGGCGAGCCGACGATCGAGGGGTACCCGGTGAGCGCGATCGCGCCTTCTGAGGTCCGCTCCAGCGGTACCGCCAGGTAGGTCGGCACGGGGACGCGGGCTATCCCGGCGGCGACCACGATGATCCGCCCCCCCGCCAGCGCCTCCTGGTTTTGCGCCACCAGGACCCACTCGACCGCGCGCGCGCCGCGCTCGGGCGGCGTGAAGCCCGCGCCTGGGTCGAGCTCGTCGGGGAGGTAGGGGCGGAGTGCTCGCTCGCGAACCTGCGGTCGCGCTGCGTCGTAGGCGAGATAAGCCCGCGCAAAGCCTTGGGCGAAGTCCTCGAGCGCGTGATCGGGGCCCAGCGGAGCGCTCGACGGCGCCGGCCCGCTCTCGGATGAGACCAGCTCGCGCAGGCCGACCAGCGAGGTGACCGCGAGCGTCGCGATGAACAGGTACCGCGGCGCCCGCGCACGCAGGCGCTCGAGCCGCGCCGAGCGGCGCACGAGCTCGACCCTCTGCCCGATGGCGCTCACGGCCCGAACTCCCGCTGGACCATGGCCCGGCTCGCGCCCTGCGCCGGTGCCGAAGTCGGTGCCGGCGCCGGAGTCGGTGCGGGCGCAGGCGGAGCGACCGGCGCCGTCGTGACCGTGGGCGTTGTCGAAGCGACCACCGGCAGCGCTGACAGCTCCCCGGCTCGTGAGTCCCCATCGCCTCGAGCCGGCTCCGAGGCCCCGCGCCCGCGCCGCTCGCCCCGGGCCGCGCGCCGCAGGCCGTCATGCGGCGCTCGCGCCTCCGGCCCTGGGCGCCCGACCCGGGGATCGGGCGGGCTCGGGTCCGACCCGCCGGTCTCAAGCACGATCGTCACCACCGTCGCGAGCACCGCCACGATGCCGACGCTGGCTGCCGTGCCCAAGCCCCGGGGGCGCGGCCGCAACCACGCGTGGCTCGTCCTCGCGCCACGTAGGTGCGCGCCCAGCGGCTCGGGCTCCCGCTCGCCGTCGACGCCCGCAGGCCCTCGACGCTGCTGCGGCTCACCCCCGATCTCGTCGAAGTCGCTTGCCTCGGCGTTGCCCCTCTCTGCCGCCTCGGGATCAACGGCCGCAATACCGGCCGGATCGCGATCCCTCGCCGCGGGGACCCGTGGCTGCAATGCCCGCGCTGAGCGCGGCTTCTGTGGCCGGCTGAGCCCCTCGAGGAGACCGAGGTCGACCTCGTAGAGCAGCTGCTCCTCGCCGATCACCAGGACGTCGCGCGAGCGCCGCCTCACTGAATCGAGCCCCGCTCATCTCTCCGCATACCCCCTAGTCGGAGCCGGGCCGAAAATGTATGGAGACTGCCCCGGCCGACCTACTCGACCGATAGCGCCGCCGGCGCGGCCGTCAACCCCTTAGGGGGTACGGGCGCGTTGCGCCCTTGACTGCCGCGCCTCGGCGGCGCTTGGATCGCTTGTAGGTCGGCAAGAAGCAGGGTTGCGCGAGTCAACAGCGAGGGTGCCTTGCAACCTCACGGTGCCAGACAGGATCGGCTGAGAAAAGGCGGACTTTTTACCCCGAACCTGACCTCCCAAACCTTGCCGACAACAAAGTTTCCGCAAATAGCGCCCGATTCGTCCGTCGCAGACCTTGACACGGTGTCATTCCCCGGGGTAGGTTCGGTCAGGGACTCGGCTTGGGCCGGGATCCGGGAAAGACAGAAGGGAGAGGGTGAGCACGTTGGCTCGTACGCTTCGGAGGGCGATCGGCCGGATCCGCGGCGCCGCGAGCGGCGCTGGCCGCGGGCGCCCTTATCTCGATTGCGGCGGGCGTCCACGTCTCGCAAGCGGTGCTTGGCGGCCACGCGCACGCCTCGTCCAGCCTCGAGATCACCTCGGGACTTCATATCTAGATCTAATGAACAGCGGTGGGAAGTAGAAAGTGCAGCCTGTGATTGCGAGGCTGCTAAATGTCCGTTCACGGATTGTTTTCGGACGCGGGACGCCGCCAATTTGGCGAGCGGGGATCACTGGATTCGTGGCGCTTCTGCTCTGCCTGGCGCTCTGTATTGTGATCGCAACGGGCATGCGGGCGGCGGTTGGACCTAGTCTGGCGCCTCAAGTAGGTGTTGACACACTCGCCGGCGGCCCGCTTCTGCTCTTCTATGTCCTTCAAGGGGTTTCGGTCAGCCCCACTGATGCTCCCGGCGCAGGCCTAACGCTGATCCCGCTTGGGGGTTTGCTGCTCATGGCCGTTCCACTTGTCATGATCGGTGCAGCGGTAGGCCGGGCAGCGGATCATCATGGCGAGCGCGTGTCGCTGGCGGGCGCAGCTCTCGCCTATGCCGCCTTGTCCTATCTCGTCTCTATGGCGCTGACGCGTCCTCTCGGTGCGCTGCCCCTCCACCTCGACGCTCTGTTGCTGCCCTCGTGCTGGGGTTATCTGTTCCTTACGCTCGGCCACCGACTCCAATCACGCTCCCGCATGGCTGGGCGGCTTCACCGGTGGGCGTGTGTAACTGCACTCCTCATAGCTGCTTTAGCTCTGTGCGGCTACGTCGCCGCCGGTCTGGGCGCTTCTGAATCGATCCCTTGGACGCTTCTTTTCATGCCCAACCTGATCCTGGTCCTGCTTGTGGCCTCATTCGGTATACCAGTGGACTGGACGGCGACTCTGGTGGTCTCTCACCATGGGACGCTAAGCGCCTTTGGGGGCTCGCTGCCCACGGCTCATGGGGCAATGTCGGTGCCGAACGTCGGGGTCTTGGCTCTAACGGTCGGAGCCCTCTTGGCCACGGTGATTTCCGCCAAGGCTGCCAAGGGGAGCTTCGCCCGTCGGCAATCGGCGGCGCTGGCTATCTCCATAGCCGGGCTGGCCACTTTCGGATCGGTGCTCACAGCAGCGACGCTCATGGGCGGAAGCGCCATGGCCGACGGAACCCTGGGGCTAAGTATCGACGCCGCTCTCAGCCGCTCGTTGCCTGTAGCCGGTGCGTGGGGACTGCTAGGCGCACTGGTAGGGGCGGCTGTGGTCCTCAAGCGCCACAAACGGACCACAAGGCATGAGCGTGGCCGGCGGGCTTGGGCAAGCGCAGCGCTAGCTGGCTGGATTGGTCTAGCCGTCTGCGTCAGTGCGCTAGATGGAGGAACCACACAGCCTGGCGCGAGCCCTACGCTGGGGGCGACCGGTTTTGGTGACCGAGGGCTCACCGGCCCCGAATCCGTTGATCCCGCCCCGGTCTACAAACCCGAGCAGAGTGCTGGCGATCAGGCGCTCGTAGCCAGCGGCGAGGCTGCACTTAGAGAAGCCAGCGAGGGTTCCACCGCGCTTACATCCAACCCACTCCAGGGCACGGTTTCCTTCGCACGGGTGGACATTCCCCTGGGCCGCTCGGCTCCCGCTACAGAAGTTGCCCAAGGCGTCGCCCACCGTTTTGCCCCCGCTTTCGGGATTCCCCGAAACAGTCAGCAGGTGAGCGTTTCCAGCGTCCAGCGCGACGATCAAGGGCTTACCCACGTACGGTTTGACCAACAATTCCAGGGCTACCCTGTTTACGGTGGGACACTGGCGATCCACGTGGATGTGAACGCTGCCGCCCTCGTTGCCGTCTCGAACGGACTAGTGCCGGACCTCGCACTGCCTAAAGGCAAGCGGGTTGCTGTCAGTGCAGACCAGGCACTTGATCGCGCCCGGAGCGCCCTCATCGGATCAACGGTGATAGACCCGCCCCGGCTCATGGTCTTTTCCCCGAACGCGCCGTATTCCGACGGTTCCTCGTCGGAGCTCGCGTGGATGACTCGCTTGGCCGACGCTCATGGCGCTTCGAACGTCTATGCCATAAGCGCCAGCACCGGGGCCATCCTGGCCGTGATCGATGTGTCGGAGAGCGCCAAGTACCGAAGGATATGGAACACGCACAACACAACCGAGCTTCCTGGCGATCTCGCCCTAGTCGAGGGCGGGCAGGCGACTGGAAATGAGGACGTAAATAACTCTTACTGGAATGCAGGCAACGTCTGGGAGTACTACAAGACCACCTTCAACCGTGACTCCTACGATAATGCCGGCGCGACTCTCAAAGCCACGGTCCATTACGGCACGAGCCCTAATGCCTTCTGGAACGGGGATCGAGTGGTTTACGCTGATGGATTCCCACGCCTTGACGTCTCAGGCCACGAGTGGACACACGCCGTAACGGAGCGTACAGCCGGCCTGGAGTACCAGTTGCAGAGCGGAGCGGCGAATGAGTCGTTCTCGGATGTCTTTGGCGAGCTGATCGAGCGATATGTGAGGGGGAGCGCAGACTGGCTGGTCGGCGCAGACGCGCCTGGCGGCCCCTTCCGCAACATGAGCAACCCGGCGGCCGAGGGCCAGCCGGGCCATCTCGATAACTACATTTCGACCTGCTCAGACAACGGCGGCGTGCACCTCAACAGCGGTATTCTCGACCGTGCCTTTTACCTGGCTAAGCAGGCGATTAATCCGGACAAGGCCGGGCGCGTTTGGTATAGGGCGTTGATCCATTACCTGGTTCCAACGTCCAGCTTTGAGGACGTGCGCGCGGCGGCAATCCAAGCGGCTGAGGATTTGTACGGATCGGCCGAAGTCAACGGGGTCAGGCAGGCCTTCAACCAGGTGGGGCTTGACGGTCAAGCCCAACCCCCGACTCCGTCGGGCTGCAATTTTAGTGGCGGTCCTGTGTGCGCGACGGCCACCTCCCTGACCGGTGGCACGCAAGGGCTCGACTCAGACGGCCCGGGTGCAAATCACGTCTTGGCGACGATGTACAGCGTCCGCGACCAGCTGATGCAGCAGAGCGTCGCCGGTGCCCACTACGAGGAGGTCTACTACGACGTCACAGGACGTATGAGCGAATTGCTGCTTGGTGACCCGGCTCTACGCGATCACGCAGCAGCGCTGCTGCAAGATTTGACGCCTCCTCTTGATGCCGTCAGAGCCGGCGACGGAGGCGATGTCGTGCTGTCGCCCGCCCTGGCCACGGAGATGAATAACTTCCTTGATGACCTCGCTGAGGAAGATAAGGCAAGTGGCGGCGGAGAGCTCGCCGCAGTTATCTCTCGGGAGCGCGGGATGGTCGACCTCCACAGCCTTGTTGGCCTGACGTTTGACCAGGTACTCGACCGACTCGCTACTCGGGTCTCCGCTGCCGACGAAGCGTCGGATTAAGATCAGCGCACAGCACTATTACACTCGCGGAGAACCGATGCGAGTCCTCATCTGGATAGCAATCTCCTCGATGCTCCTGGTGGCCGCGCTCTCAGCGTGCGGCAACGGCGAAACCAGCGGCAATGGCACGACGAAGGGGGTGCTGGTCGTCTACCAGCAGTCAGGTGGCGTAGCCGGCCGCGACGATCACCTGACGGTGCGTCGGTCGGGCGAGGTCCAGCTTCGGACCTTGGTTAACACCTATCGTTGCCGGATGGGCGACCGAAGACTCCATCGCTTGAAGCGGCTGCTGACGCGAGTCGACTTTAGGCCCACAGACGAGGACGGGCAGGGCCAAGGCTCAACTGCTGACGTCATGGACTACGAGATTACCTATCGTGGGGCGACGATCGCGTTCACGTCTCTCACCATCGACCAGCGAGAGGATCGAGCGGTATCGCTCCTCAACAAAGTGCTGACGCACTGCGAGCGACCAGCTAACGCGTGAGCTGAATGTCCCGACGCGGGAGCAGATGCTCGCCAACTTCGTCACCATGACCCAGGAGTTCATTGGCGAGTTTGCGCAGCGCGGCGAGAAGCTGGCCGAGGAAGAGCGGCGCGATACCGGAGGAGGGTGAGAAAGGAGAGGCAGCAACCTCCCAGACTTGCTTGGCTTGGTCGCTACGCGGTTCGTATCGACAGCCGCCTGAGCATCCAGCGTGCCGCTGCGCAAACTCGATCCAGCGCTCGCGGCGTGCGCGCTCCGCCGGCTGGAGGTTCGCGCAAGCCGCGAGCGCCGTTGAGGTGGTTCCTCATGGCACCCGCGCCCCGCTGCTTCGGCGCGAGGGCAACGCCATCCGCGCTAGCGTTCGGCCCGTAGCGCCGCGACCGACCCCAAAACCGCCCGCCGAGCGTCCGACCCGCTCGGCCATCCAGAGCTTCGGGGCATGGCCGCGATCGCGGCGCAGCTTGGCGAGCATGCGGACGCCGACGATCCCAAGCGCCGAGCTCTTGATCTCCCATCGGGCTTCGCCGAGGGCGCGGCGCGGCGCCCGCCCGACGTTCTCGATCTTCACCGCGTAGGCGCCCGAGGTGCCGCAGGCGTTGCCCGCGAAGTAAAAATGGCCGTCGGAGAGCACGGCGTCCTGGGGCCCCGCGGTTGGCGCGCTCACACTGGGCGACGGTGTAGGTCGCGCCGGCGGCGCCGACGTTCGCGGGCGCTGCGATGAGGGCGCCGAGAAAGGCGGCCACGGCGGCCTTGACGAGGCTGCGTTTGACGCCTTCTCTGAAGATCACCTTCCCCGCCCTCCCGGCCCTACGGCCCTCCGAACTCCCGCCGCGCCGGAGAGCCGTCTCCCCCGCCGCTCGACGAAGCGCCGCCCGAAACCGACGAGCTGGTAGTCGCGGCCGAGGCGACGCCAAACTCCTGCTCCCCGGCCGGGGTCGTCGAATCCACGGGCTCAACCGGCTCGGGCGGCGGCTCCTCCGCCGGCGGGGTCTCCCCCGGGGGGGCGGGCGGAGGCTCGTCGACCTGACTCGGCTGCGCCGGCGCAGCCGGCTTCGGCGCGGGCTCGAGCTGGGCGCTCGACTCGCGCGCGCTGGGCACCTGCTTCTCGGCTTCCCCCCGGCCGGAGAGCGAAGGGGCGGGCAGGACGCCGGCGGCGACGCACGCCGTCGCCGCAGCGCCCGTCGCCAGGCACGAGGCGACGATCTTGCCCGCGCCGCCCGCCAGGCCGAACTGCGCAATGACCCCGCCGGCTCCGGCGCCGCCGGCCCTCGCCGCCCCGCTCGCCGAGAGCTGAGTCGCGATCTGCTCTGAGCCGTGATCGCCCCCCGTGGCGACGAGGCGGTCGCGCCCGTCCGCGATCGCCCCGGCCAGGCGATCGAGGATGGAGGGATCGGGGATCCGATCCATCGCGGGGAGCGGCAGTGCGGCCGCCGCCCCGTGGTGAAGATCGCGCAGCTGGCGCGCCAGCGCCGCGGCGTGGGGGTCGGCGGCGAGTAGCCTGCGCGCTCGCCGCCCCTCGGCGGCGCTACTCGTCCCGGCGAGGTAGGCGCCGATCAGCTCGCGCTCGATCGACGCGAACCGCTCCGCCTCGAGCGCTTCCTGGACCGCACTCATGGCCGACCTGAGCCGGAAGTAGTAGGTCTGGCGACTGAGGCCGAGCTTCCTGCAGCTCTCGCGCGGCTTCAGCTGCTCCACGAATCGACTGCGATAGACGAGCTGCTGCTCGGGAGTCAAGCGCTCGGCCGCTTCGATGGCTCGGGCCAGCTCGGCCCGAGCGATCAGCCGCGCCTCCGGATCCGCGGCGCGATCCTCGACCGAGTTCAGGAGGCGACCCTGCGGGTCGCTCGGCGACACGCATCGGTTCTGCACCAGATCCCGCGCGTCTCGCCAGGCGACGCGCTTGGCGAATGCGGCCAGGTCGCGAATCGGCTCGCCGGCGACCCGGCGCCTGTGGATCTCGAGCAGCGCCTCCTGCGCCAGATCCTCGAAGTCCTGCTCGTTCAGCGCGCCCTTGAAGCTGGCGCGGAGGTGAAGCACAACCGCGGCCGCGATCTGCTTCGCGCCATCGCTCCAGCCCGTCCCGACCGGGCGCGTGACCGAAGCGGGGCTGCGCACGGTTCGCCCGTCGCGCGGCTGCCCCGCGCCATTCGCCACGACGCTCACGCCCTCCCCTGCCGTTTACCCCGCATATCCCTATGTCGGAGCCGCTCGCGTTTTGTATGGACGCTCTCCCTCGCGTAGGCCCTCTCAGGCCACCTCAGCTCGCGATCCGACCAGGCCAAGCTACCCAACCCCGGCCGGATCCGCGCCGATCGCTGCCGTTGCGCTGATCCGGCTCCGCAGCCCAGACACGCACTCGCGCGGCCGCTCGAGCCGACGCCGGCTCGATCACGATGGCTTCTCCCGTCCCGAGCGTCTTGAACTCGTCCGGGTGGCGGACGAACTCGCGCTCGCGAGTCCGCGTTCCAGTGTTGTCCTTGGCCTGCAGGCTGAGGCGGGAGTCGATTCGCCGGGTCGTGACCCAGACAGGTCGCGTGCCGGCGACGCTCGCCAAGAGGGACGCCGCGTCGGGTTCGGGCTGGCGATGCGCGATGGTGAAGTCGAGCTGCGTGAGGACGCGACGCGAGAACGCCTCGCTCCCTGTGTCCATCCCGACCTCGCCTAGGTCCGCTAGCCCCTGCGTCGCCAGGAGCACGCTGACGCCGGCGGAGCGCGAGCGCGACAGCACCCGCAGGACCTCCCGCGCGCCAAGGGCCGCGAACTCGTCGATCGCAACCAACCCAAGGTGGGCGCGGCGCTGAAGCTCGCCGGTCAGGGAGACAAGGTCGGAGACGATCGCCGCGCCCAGCATCTCCGAGGCCAGCGGGTAGCGGTCCGCGTCGAGGCGGAAGTAGAGCACGCTTCGCTTCCGCCACGCATCCGACAGGTCGATCTGCTCTCCCGGCTGCTCGGGGTCGAGCCACCGTCCCAAGCTCGACTCGCCGAGGATCGCGAGCCTGTCGCGGACGCCTCCGAGATCGGCGCGCTGGCGCACCGACAGGGACTCGAGGTAGCGGCGAAGAGCCTCCGCTGTCTCAGGCGGGCAGCGGTCGCCGAGCGCCTCGAGCAGCGCAACGTCCATGTGCTGGGCGACGCTGCGAAGCCCGATCGCGACCCCGGCCTCTTGCATCACCCGAAGCTCCCAGCCGAGGTAGCGCTGCGCCTGGCGCAGATAGTGAGGCTCGCTCCATGTCTCGCCGCCGAGCGCCTTGTCCGCGATCTCGGTCGCATCCCCCCGCGAAAGCGGGTTGTAGATCGCAGGGCCCTCGTGGCTCCACTCGGCGAAGCGCGCCCCCGACCCCACCGCCGCCGCCGCCAGCTGGTCGCGCAGCCCGGGGTCGCCCTTTGGATCGACGCAGACGATGGGCAGTCCACGCCTCGCGTAGGCGCCCGCGATCGCGGCTGTGGTCACCGTCTTCCCCGATCCGGGAGATCCGAGAATCATGCCGCGAACGCCTTGGCGCGAGCCGAAGGGAATCGTCAGTACCCGCCCCGACGACGTCTGTCCCAACGCGAAGCGATCACCGGGGGTGCGGTCCAGCCGTGCCTTGCGGATCGCCCAGCGGGTGCGCACCAGCGACAGCGGACCGAGCCGATCGCGCTCGCTCTGCGCCTCCACCCCCCCGCGCTCCAGCTCATGGCGGTGCCAGGCAACGCCAATCGTGAGCGCGACCGCCGCCCCTCCGGCGGCGAGCACACCGGCGCGAGTACTCGCGAGTGCCAAGACCGCCCCCAGCGCGAGCACCGGCACCGCCCAACTCCAACGAAGCCGCATGCCCCAGATCGCGAGGTGAAGGGCGATTCCCAACGCCGCGGCCCCCGCCAACACGATCGCCCACTCCATCATCGCGTCTGACAGCTCCAGGATCTGATTGCCGCGCTC
>JBBPIK010000073.1:0-11226 GCA_038040415.1 Actinomycetota bacterium | reverse complement strand
CCTTGCCGGCGTTCTCGCGTCCCACGTTCACGGCCTGCTTGATCTTGTTGACGATCACGTCGGCGAGCTCTGTTCCCTGCTTGCCGTTGAACCCCTTCATAGCCGCCACCATGCCGACCATCAACAGCGAGACCAGCAGGATCAGGCCGACGTACTCGACCGTGCCCTGACCCCGCTCACCTTCGAGCGCCCTGACGATCGCCCGGGCGCGGCGCGAGGTCACGGCGTGCATCCATCCGAACAGCGCGTAAAGCATCAATTCCTCCTCATGCCGTTTGCATCTCGATGCTCGCGCTGCCGGCGTAACCGGTCCAGACTCAAACGCGCCGACTGCTCGACGTGGGGGTGCCGTAAGAAGCGCCTCCCGGTCGCACCAACCTCGGCATGCGAACGCTCTCTGCTCAGGCGGGCGTCAAACGCGGGACGGGGCGCAGGTCAGATGCCTACGTGGATCTCCCTTGCAGCGCACCGGCGCTCAGCCGAGCAGCCAGATTGCGCCGTCGCGCACCTCGACCGGGAACGTCTTCAGGGGCATGGCGCCGGTCGTCGCCTTGACGGCGCCCGCCAGTGGCTTGAAGGCGCCCTGGGGACCCCGCACCATCTTGCCGGTGCCGACGTCGTAGCGCGCGCCGTGCCATGGGCACTCAAGACATCCGTCGTCGGTCACCTGCCCCTTGCCCAGCGAGGCGAACAGGTGACGGCAGCGGTTCGAGACCGCGAACGGCCTGCCCGCGCTCACACCCACGGCTAGGGCGCCGTGCGGTGTCTCGTCCACGACGGTGACCTGTGAGGCACCGAGGTCATCAACGGCTATGAGGCGGGCGGCAGACCGCTCGGAGGTGGTCACCGGCGGACCATCTCACAAAACCACGGCGCGCGACCCTTCCCGCCGGCAGCCGCCGTCGCCAGGCAGCGAAGCGCTCGTCGCCTCCCGCACCGCCGGCGCTGCCGCTTTCACCAGAGGTATCAGACGGCGTGTCGGGTGGCGCGGACCGGAGCCGGGATCAGGGCCGCCCCTGCGACCACGAGAGCGAACGCGAGCATCCGCCCACTGATCTCCAGCGCCCCTGTGCCGACCGGGTCACGGAAGACCAGGATGCCCCCGACGATCGCGGTGAGGTTGGCCGCAACCGAGGTGATAGCGATCACCTCGACGCCCGGGCCCAGCTGAAGTCCGCGGGCCGAGGCATAGAAGGCACCCACCGAGGCGACCAGGGCCGCCGCGCTCCACGGGCTGATCAGCTCGAGCGCCCCGCCTTCAACGGCGTCTGTCAGGTACTTGAGCGCGATGTCGGAAACGCCGAAGAGCGCCCCGGCGGCAGCGCCGAGGAGCAGACCCTCCGCCGCGCCCGAGATGCGGTGGTGGGTCGAGATCGCGGCGACCGCAGCGCTGACGACGAGGACGCCGCACTGGATCGCGATCAACGCGGCCAGGGCGTAGCCCGGCGGATCGCGGTCGTCCAGCCCCGAGGTCAGCCCGATTACCGCGAGCCCCGCCGCCGTGACGATCACGCCTGCCCACTGGCGGCGTCCGAGCCGGAAGCCGAAGAAGCGCTCAGCGAGGACGGCGAGGAACACCAGTCCGCCGGAGAGGACGGCCTGCACGATCGACAACGGCGCCAGGGCGAGCGCGCCGACGTGAAGTGCCCAGGCGCCGATCGCCACTGTGAAGCCGACCGCGAACCACCTGGAGCGAAAGAGATCGACCGCGCTTCGAAGCGGGTGCCGGACCCGCACGGGCGGCGCGAGCACCGCGCCGCGGTGCTTGAACAGAAAGGCAACGCTCGTCCCGACCGCGCAGGCCACGGCGAGGGCGAGCCCGACGATCACGCCGGCCGTCCCCTCGGGCCTCGAGCACCATTCACGATGTAGACCCTTGCATCTCTCGGGCCGGAAGTCTCGCCGCAGCCGCTGCTATCGACTTGCTGCTCTGTAGCGTCGTTTCGATGGGCTCCCTCAATCCGCTAAACGGAAGCGGCGGTGCCGGTCGCGGATACCGCCCGACCAAAAAACAGACCCCCGCCTAAGACGGGGGCCTGCTGAACCGTCCCTGGGCTCCAGATTGCCCAGTTCCTCCTCGTTACTCCTCGTCGATCTCGCCACCGACGACGTTGAAGCTGCGATCGAGCTGCACGTCGACCTGGGTACCGTCGTCGCGCGAGACCTCTACCTCGTAGTAGCTCTCCTCGTCGCCGACCTCGGTGTCAGTGACCTGACCGCCGCCCGTGCGCTGGAGCGCCGCGGCGCTGGCCTGGTCGAGGGCGGTGCCGCCGATCGGCTGATCGGGCCCCTCGTTGGCCTCCTGGTTCTCGGCTGTCGCGCCGGACTGCGTGGCCGCATTCGCGGGCGGCTGCTGGGAGGGGGTGCTGCTGCTCCCAGCCGCGCCGGCGATCGCCGCACCGCCGATGGCGAGTGCGGCAACGGCCGCCATCGCCGCAGCGACTCCCTTGATCTTGTTCGTCATCTTGCTGTTCCTTTCTAGTCGGATGTTGACCTTGGGGGCAAGGTAGGAACAACGGGTGAGATGACGGTGACACCACTTGAAAGGTTTCCTAAAGGCTGAATCGGATCGGGACAGCGACGCTGGGCATCAGCCACGGGTCTAGTCGCCCCGCTGAAGAAGGCGAGTGGGGGTAGCCTGGACAGGTAGCAGTGATCGACGCCGCCTCACAGGTCGCATCCGTGTCGAAAGCCGGTTCCGTTTCGAACCGGCCCGTGTGGCGCGACTCGATCGCCCCATACGAGCGCCCGTCCTGGGGCCGGAGCCTGCTCGACGTCGCGACCTCGGTCGTGCCCTACGTAGCGCTGTCGGTGCTCATGTACGTCAGCCTCGGCGAGGTCACCTACTGGGCCACCCTCGCCCTCGCGATCCCGACCGCCGGTTTCCTGATGCGAACCTTCATCGTCTTCCACGACTGCACCCACGGCTCGTTTCTGCCCTCGCGGCGGGCCAACCTCTGGGTCGGCCGGCTGAGCGGGCTGCTCGTCTTCCAGCCGTTCGCGAACTGGCGCCACAGCCACGCCGTCCATCACGGCACGGCCGGCGATCTGGACCGGCGCGGCACCGGCGACATCCCGACGCTGACCTTCGATGAGTACGTCGCCAGCCCGTGGAGGAAGCGGCTCGGCTACCGTCTTTTCCGCAACCCGCTCGTCATGTTCGGGATCGGGCCGCTGTGGTCGCTGATGTTCGGGCCTCGTCTGTGGTCGCGCTCGATGCGCCCGCGCCAGCGGCGGAGCGTGGTCATCACCAACCTCTTCCTCGCAGTACTGCTGGGCGCGATCTGCTGGCTCGTCGGCTGGCAGGAGTGGCTGCTCGTCCAGATGCCGAGCGCGATCCTCGCCGGCACGGCAGGCGTATGGCTGTTCTACGTCCAGCACCAGTTCGAGGACGTCTACTGGGAGAGTGGCGAGGCTTGGGGCTACGCGGACGCGGCGCTGCGCGGGAGCTCCTACCTGAAGCTGCCGCAGCCCTTCCAGTTCTTCACCGGCAACATCGGCCTCCACCACGTCCACCACTTGAGCGCCAAGGTCCCGAACTACAACCTGCAGCGCGCGCACGACGAGAATCCGATCTTCGGGCACGTCCCGGTGCTGACCGCACGGGACGGCGTCGGCGCGGTCCGGCTCAAGGTGATCGACCCGGATGCCGGTCGCCTCCTTACCTGGTCCGAGGTCCGCGCGCGCCGCGCCGCGGTTCCTGCCGCATCGCCGGCGGCGCATTAGCTCGTGCAGCCAGCGTGAGCCGCGAGTTTCGGCTGGCGACTATGGACGACCACCGAAGCGAGGTCCGATCTGACGGGTGCAGATCCTCGCTTCCGCTGTGCGCGTGAAAGCGTCAGCTTCGTCCAGGGTCTGTGAAGGGAGTCGCGCTGCGCAGGCCAGCCGGTCGCTCAACCCCTCGGGCGGATCAATCCTGCCCCCGGAATGTAGGTCGCAACGCGCCTGGGGTCCCGGGTCAGCAGCGGCCGGCCGGTAACGGCCGCATGCGAACCGATCAGGAAATCGGGCAGGACGGCTGCCCGCGAGCCGCCCGAGCGCCGATAGCTCGTGTGGGCGTGGCCCGCGAGAAAGGCGGCCGAGGCAGGGATCTCCTCGATCTGTGCCATCGACGGCAACGCGGAGCGAAGCTCCTCGATCCGCGAGAACCGCGGGGCGAGCTCAGCGAGAACTACGGCGTTGACGACAAGCGGCCCGCGCTCGGCCGCATCGACCAGGTGGGCTTCGGACCACTGATACGAGCGGGGGTCTTCGGTGAAGACGTCGAGCAGGACGCTGCTGTCGACGACGGTCCCCGGGAGTCCATTCACCGCCGGGTCAACGCGAGGATCTCGTCGGTCGTCAGATCCATGTCGCCGGCCCCGCGCACCCGGGAGATCAAGACCCGAAAGCCTCAGCTTCGTCCGAACTTTGTGAAGGGAGTCGCGCTCTGAGCGCCGGTTAACACGGCCGCCCGGCGGGTAGTAGGGTCAGCGTTGTGACGATGGGGACGGCGGCTTCGCGGGCGACCAAGCTGGTGGCCGTCGGCGTGGCCGTCTTCGGGTTGGCGGCGCTTTGGGCGACGCCCGCGCCTGCGGCGACCGGCGTGCGGGACGCCGTCTTCGTGGGGAACAACTGGGACGGCACCGCCCACGTGATCGATCCGAACCGGAACTTCAGGCGGATCGCTCGCATCAACATCATCCCGGACATCCAGCAGCGGCTGTTGGAGATCTACACCAACCCGGTCCGCTTGGCCTACTTCCTGGCGATCAGGCAGGCCGTGGGCGAAGGCCACGACCAGTTCGTCGACGACATGTACTCGACCAAGGACGGGCGCCTTTTGATCGTCTCCAGGCCGAGCCTCGCCGATGTCGTGGCGATCAACCTTTGGACGCGCAAGATCGTCTGGCGCTTCGTCGTGGACGGGCAGCGCTCCGACCACATGGCGATGTCGCCGGATGGCAAGCACGTCGCGGTTTCCGCGTCGACGGGCAACGTCGTCCACATCCTTGACACCCGCACGGGCCGGGAGGTGGGCAGTTTTCCCTCAGGCGACTCGCCCCACGAGAACAATTACTCCGCCGACGGGTCGCGGATCTTTCACGCCAGCATCGGTCTCGTCTACACCCCCGCCGACCAGCCTGAGTTCGATACGACCAAGGGCGACCGCTGGTTCCAGGTCGTCAATGCCAGCAACAACCAGATCCTCAGGCGAATCGACATGGGCCAGAAGCTCGAGGAGGCGGGATACCCCAACATGAGCTCGGCGGTCAGGCCCATGGCCCTGTCACCGAAGGAGAGGGCCGTCTACTTCCAGGTGTCGTTCTTCCACGGCTTCGTGGAGTACAGCCTGGTTCGCGACCGCGTCCTGCGGATTGCCCGCCTGCCGAACCTGGTCCCGCAGATCCCGCGCGAGCAGTACCTGCTGGACTCCGCGCACCACGGCATCGCGATGAACCCCACGGGGACCAAGCTCTGCGTCGCCGGCACGATGTCGGACTACGCGGCGATGGTGTCGCGCAAGACCTTCGGCTACAAGCTGATCCGCGCCGGCAAGAAGCCCTACTGGTCCACGACCAGCGAGAACGGCCGCCACTGCTATGTGTCTTGGAGCGGCAGCGACGCGATCTCGGTGATCTCGTACGAAACGGAGAAGCAGATCGCCCGGATCCCGGTCGGCGACCACCCGCAACGCATCCGCACCGGCAGCGTCCCGGCGAACTCGAACTGGCCGTAGTAGAAGCTGGGCGGCGGACGCCTCACCGCGGCGCGGTTGGTCTTTTACACCCGAGCAGGAACCTCGTCCTCCCGAAAGGGTGAAAGCTGCTGGGGTCCGCCCCGGATCAGTCTACGCTGGCCGGCGTGCGGGTCCTGGTGGTCACCAACATCACCCCCGATGCGGCCAGCCCGTCTCGAGGAGTCTTCGTGCGCGACCAAGTCGCGGCGCTTCGCCGGGCCGGGGTCGAGGTGGAGCTTTACTCCTTTCCGCGCGGCAAGCGGAGCTATCCGCGCGCGGTCCCGCGGATCCGCCGCCTCCTGCGGCGCGGGCGCTTCGACCTGGTCCACGCCCACTACGGCCTGGCCGGCTGGTGCGCCTCGCTCGCCGGGGCCCGGCCCCTGATCGTCACCTTCCACGGCACCGACGTCCGCCACCCGACCGTGGGTCGTCTGTCGCGCCGCCTTGCGCGGCGACTCGATCTGGTCGCCGGGGCCTCCCGCGCCCTGTTCGCTCCCGAAGCCGAACGGCCCGGCCTGCCGAAGCGCCCCGGAGCGTCCGCCGTGCTCCCCTGCGGCGCCGACCTCGACCGCTTCCGGCCCGAGCCGCGCGCCGAGGCCCGGCAGCGGCTGGGCCTCGACCCCGAGGGCCGCTACCTGCTCTTCCCGGCTGCCACATTCCGGCCCGAGAAGCGCCACGACCGCGCCCTCGAGGTGGCGCGCCTGGCGGGCGCGGAGCTCTTGACCGGCGGCGCGATCGAGGCCGAGCGCATGCCCGACTGGGTCAACGCCGCAAGCGCAGTGCTGGTCACCTCGGAGAACGAGGGGTTCGGGCTGGTCGCCGTGGAGGCGCTGGCCTGCGACGTGCCGGTGCTCTCGACCCCGGTCGGAGTCGCCCCGGCGCTCCTGCGCGGCGTCGAGGGCTGTCTTGCCGAGCGCTTCGACTCCCACCGGTGGGCGGAGCTCGCCCGCGCTCATCTCGAGGCGCCCGATCCGCGCATCGCCGGGCGCCGGCGGGCCCGCTGGTTCTCGGCCGAGCTGATGGCCGAGAGGGCCCTGGTCGCCTATGGAGAGGTTCTCGGCTCGGGCTAGATTCCCGGCCAGTGCCGGCGCTGGCGCTCGACGTAGGGACGGGCGGGATCGGCCGGCGCCTCGGGTGGCTTGCGCTCCGAGCCGAGTGCCTCGATTGTGGCCAGCACCGAGGCCGCCAGCGCGCCCGGGTGGTAGCCACCCTCCAGGCTGACGAGCACCGGAGCGCCTAGCTCCGCCGCCACCTCCCGCATGGTCGCCGCCATGTCCGCGTAGCCGTCGGTCTCCACCCGGCACTCGGCGAGCGGGTCGTCGCGGTGGGCGTCGTAACCGGCCGAGATCGCGATCAGGCCGGGCTCAAAGGCGCGGGCCATGGGCGCCACCACGTGCTGCACCAGCGACAGGAACTCGGCGGAGCCCGCCCCGGGCGCCACCGGCAGGTTGACCGTATATCCCTCGCCGCCGGCCTCGCCCGAGTACTCAGCCGGGCCGGTGCCCGGGTAAAGCGGCGACTGGTGGATGCTGAGGTAGAGCACCCGATCGGAGCCGGCGAAGATCGCCTCGGTGCCGTTCCCGTGGTGCACGTCCCAGTCGAGGATCATGACTCGTTCGACCGCGCCCTCGGCGAGCGCGTGCGCGGCGGCGACGGCGATGTTGTTGAACAGGCAGAAGCCCATTGCGCGCGACGCCTCGGCGTGGTGCCCGGGCGGTCGCAGGCCGCAGAACGCAAAGCGGTCGTCGCCTGCCAAAAGGCGCTCCGCGCCGTGCGCCGCACCCCCCGCGGCGTGAAGCGCCGCCTCGAAGGAGCGCTCGCTGGCCACCGTGTCCATGTCGATCATGCCGCCGCCGCGTGCGCAGATCTCCTCCATCGCACGAATGTGCTCGTCGGAATGGACTCGGCGAAGCTGATCGAGCGTCGCCGCCGGCGCTTCGACCCGGCGAAGCCCCGGCCAACCGGCGCCGTCGAGCGCTGCCTCGATTGCCCGCAGGCGCCCCGCGTTCTCCGGGTGGCCCCCGGTGTCGTGCTCGAGCGAGGATGGATGGGCGAGGTAGAGCCCCATGCGCCGACGGATACGGTAACCGCGGCGTGCAGCCAGTGGCCCCCACAGAAACAGACGTCGCGGTGGTCGGGGGCGGCGCGGCGGGCCTCTACGTCTCGCTGCGCGCCGCCGAGCAGGGCGCCGAGGTCACCCTCGTCTCGCGCAAGCCGCTCGCCGAGAGCGCCAGCTACCGGGCTCAGGGCGGGCTGGCGGCCGCTCTGGCGCCCGACGACTCACCGGCCCGCCACGCCGACGACACCCTGAACGCCGGCCGCGGCCTCTGCCGCGCCGAGGCGGTGCAGACGCTCACTCGGGAGGCGCCGGCGGCGGTGGACGAGCTGCGCCGGCGGGGGGTGCGGTTCGACACCGAGGCGGACGGCGGCTTGGCCCTGGCCCTCGAGGGCGGACATTCGGCGCGCCGGATCGTTCATGCGGGCGGCGCCCAGACGGGCCGCGCAATCACGCGCTGCCTGGCGGAGCGGGTCGCCGCCGAGGGCCGCGTCCGGGTGCTGGAGGAGACCTCGGCGCTCGCCCTGCGGAGCGACGGCGACCGTTGCGCCGGGGTGGTCACGGACGCCGGGCCAATCGCCGCTTCCGCGACGGTTTTGGCCACCGGTGGCGGCGCGGCGCTGTGGCGGCGCACAACCAATCCCTGGGGCGCGATCGGGGCCGGCGCGGTGATCGCCCACGCCGCCGGCGCGGCGCTGGCCGACCTCGAGTTCTGCCAGTTCCACCCCACCGCGCTGGCGCTTCCAGACAACGAGCATGACGGGACCCTGCTGACCGAGGCGCTTCGAGGGGAGGGCGCCGAGCTGCTCGACGCCGCCGGCCGGCGGTTCACGGACGAGCTTGCTCTGCGCGACCAGGTGACCGCGGCGATCTTGGACCGGATGGACGTAGATGGGGCCGACCACGTGCGGCTCGACCTGCGCTCGCTCGCGCCGCAGCGCTTTCCCAACGTGTTCGCCGCCTGCCGCGAGGCGGGCTTGGATCCCGAGCGTGAGCACGTCCCGGTGGCGCCGGCGGCCCACTACCTGATGGGCGGGATCGTCTGCGATCTCGACGGGCGCACCTCCCTGCGGAACCTGTTCGCCGTCGGCGAGTGCGCGTGCAGCGGGGTCCACGGGGCCAACCGCCTGGCCTCGAACTCGCTCACCGAGTGCTTCGTCTTCGGCGCCCGAGCGGCAATCGCCGCCGCCTCGACTCCGCCTGCGGAAGGGCCGGGACCGTTGCCCGAGTGGCGCTTCGAGCCGCCCACGGAGGCGACGCGCGAGGCGGTCTGGCGTGGGGCGGGACCGCGGCGTGCCGCCACGACCCTCGAGCCGCTCCTCGACGACCCCTACCCCCTGGCGCTGCTGATCGCGCGCGCGGCGCTCCAACGGCGCGAGTCTCGCGGGCCCCACCGCCGCAGCGACCACCCGCTTCGCAACCCGGCGCTGGACGGCCTCCACATGGTGATCGGCCCCGACGGCGAACCGCGCCCCGAGCGCTGGTCGTAAGCGATCTGCCAACGGGCGCTAATGCCCGCTTAACACGCGCTTAATCTGGCGCTCTTTGTGCTTAATCGCACCCCTGGATACTGGCGGCTGCCTCCCAGCAGGAATGCGCTGCAAGTAGTCAGAGCGGGAGCGTCAGGAACGTACAAGTAGTTAGAGCGGAGGCGTAGGGAACGGACAACCACAGGAGGGTACGAAGGAAGATGTACCGCTTCAGTCGCTCCATATATCGGGAGCTTGCGCCACGGGTGGTCGAGGACGAGTGGGACCCCACCGGGTGCGCCAACAAGCAGAAGGTGCTGGACGCCTGTGAGGGGGCGATCTGCCGCCTCACCTACGATCGCCGCTACTTCGCCAGGCCGGCTCGCACACTGTTCAACGACGTGCGTGCTCATTTCACGATGGGCGACCAGCTCTTCGTCTGGACGGTGATCGAGGGCAACATGGGCCTGGCGCTCGAGTTCCTTTCGCGCTTGCCCGAAGACGTCGGGCTAGATGGACGGCCGCCGCAGTGCCAGGCGCATACGCGCCGGGGCACGCCGTGTCAGCGCCGGCCGCTCCCAGGCAGGGACTATTGCCCGTCGCACAAGCATCTGGAGGAGACGTTCGAGACCGTCGAGCTGCCGCTCGAGGTACTCGACCGCGAGCTCCAGATGCTGACCGCCGCTTAGCAGGGAAAGCGAGCAGGTGACAATCCCGGCCCCGGCCGGGATCGTCACCTGCCCGAAAGCGGACCCGGACCCTCCTTGTGGATGGCCGCAGTAGGTTCCGAGGATGCTGCTCGGAGTCGACGTCGGCGGGACATTCACCGACGCCGTGCTCTTCGACGGACGCGCCCTGCACACGGCGAAGGCCCCCACCACCCCGGACGACCAGTCCCGGGGGGTGCTCGCCGCGGTCGAAGCGGCGCTTCGGGGAGCGGGCTGCGGCCCCGAGCAGGTCGAGACGTTTGCCCACGGAATGACCGTGGGCACCAATGCCCTGCTCGAGGAACGTGGCGCGCGCACCGCGCTGGTCGCCACCGAGGGGTTCACCGACTTGCTCGAGGTGGCGCGCCAGAATCGCCCCGACCTGTATCGGCTGTGCGCGCCCAAGCCGGCCGCCCTGGTGCCCGACGAGCTCCGCTTCGCCGCCCGCGAGCGCATGGGCCCCCAGGGCGTGGTTGCGCCGCTCGCCGACGCCGAGCTGGATCGGCTGGCGGCCTTCGCGCGGGCAAGCGGCGCCGACTCGGTGGCCGTCTGCTTGCTGTTCTCATACCTCGACCCCGCGCACGAGCGCGCGATCGCCAAGCGCCTACGCACCGAGCTCCCCGGCCTTCACGTCTCGGTCTCGCACGAGGTGCTGCCGCAGTTTCGCGAGTACGAGCGCTGCTCGACCACCGTCATCGACGCCTACCTGACGCCGCTGCTCGGGCGCTACCTCGGGCGGCTCGCCACGGCGGCCGCCGAGCGAGGCCTGCCGGAGCCGCTGGTGATGAGGTCCTCCGGCGGCGTGGCGCCTGCCGCGGAGGCCGCCCGAGCCGGCGCTTGGAGCGTGCTCTCGGGCCCCGCCGGCGGCGCGGTCGGCGCCGGCCTGCTGGCCACGCTCTCCGCGGACGGGAACGCCGTCGGGCTCGACATGGGCGGCACCTCGTGCGACGTCTGCGTGGTGGAGGACGGCCGGGTGCGGCGCACCGACTCGCGCCAGATCGGCGGGCGGGTGATCCAGCTGCCGATGGTCGACGTCCACACAGTCGGGGCCGGCGGCGGCTCGATCGGCTGGCTCGACGCAGGCGGCGCGCTTCGCGCCGGGCCCAAATCGGCCGGGGCGGACCCCGGGCCCGCCTGCTACGCCCGCGGCGGCACCGAGCCCACGGTCACCGACGCCAATCTCCTGCTGGGCTACCTGGATGCCGGCTCGACGCTCGCCGGGGGCGTGGAGCTGGACGTCGAGGCGGCGCGCGACGCCGTCGCGCGGCTGGGAAC
>JBBPIK010000006.1:6716-74274 GCA_038040415.1 Actinomycetota bacterium | reverse complement strand
CCAAAGGAGGTGAAACGCCTGCGCCTTCGCCGTGTACCGGCGGCGAAGATGAACGGAAGATTCTGTATGTGGACCCCCTCCGGCGGTCCGAGGACCTGCGAGGGGGTCATGGGCCACCCCCGTTGCGAATCGGCAGCAGATCGGCACTCGGCACCGACCCGGCAGGCCGGCGACGTCGGCCATTCGACTGCGCGCTCTCGGGGGCGTCGGCAGCCAGGTGGTCGGCCAACGCCCGGGGATCGAAGCGCAGGCGCGGCCGATCAGAGTCTCCAAGCTTGACCACCGGCAGCCGGCCGTCTTTGGCCATCACATAGACAGCGCTGCGATCCACGCCGAGGTAGCGGGCGGCTCCGCTCGCGTCGAGAAGCGGAGGCGGTGCAGCGTCGCGCTCGTCCAGGATTTCGCCGACCCGGTCGGCGACGCGCTCTGCCAGTCGATCGGCCAGGAGGTCGAAGCGGTCACTCACGCTGCTGCTCCTTCCGGTGCGACCAGAACGAGGAGCAGCGACCGGCAAGGGGTGCGCGCTGTGTAGCGCACCCTTGCGGTCGGCTGCGACTGGTTGGCGCGAAGTTGGCGCGGAACGGCGCGTGCGAAACGCCAGCCATATACCCCTATAAGGGCGCTTGGCGCGAACGGCCGGGCTTGGCGCGAAGTTGGCGCGAGTTGGCGCGAACGCTCAGTCATCCTCGCCCTCTCCGAGCGCGTAGGTGCCGCGCTTGGGGCGGTTCAGGCGCCCCCCCTCAATGCCAACCTCAAGCGCCCTGGTGAATGTCCGGTCGTCGGGCTTCACGCCAAGCCTGGCGGCGATGCTGCGCTTTCGCATCGGTTCGGCCGTCTCGACCAGCACCTCGGCGATCTCCTCCAGCATCTCGGCCGTTCTCTCGTCAGCGGTATCGACTTCACCCTCGTTGACGATCTCGGCCTCGAGTAGCGCCCGATCCTCGCGAAGCTTCGAGGAGAGCCGGAGCACTTCGACAACCTCGGCCCCGCCGTCACGAAGCTTTCCGGTCGCCACGACGAAGCGGCTCTCAAGCCGGAAGCCACCCTCCTCGAGTTCCTCCTCCTCGGACTTGCCGCGCTTGGCGAGCATGAGCTGCGTGTCGGCCTGCTGAATCCAGGCGCGAGCCCCCATCGTGGCGAAGGTCTGTTTGATGCGGGCGCCCTCCTGGGGCTTTCGCTCGTGGAGCAGCAGCAGGATCACGGTCCCGGTGTCGGCCGCCAGTGGCCGCAGGTGGTCGGTGTAGAGCCGCGCCACGGCATCGTTGTCGTTGACCTCGGGCGCCGTGGCAGCGATCCCGGTGTCGATCACAACGACGTCGGCGGGCTGCCTCTCTAGTTCCGAGCGCAGCCATCGCGTCCAGTCCGAGCCAGCGGCGCCAAACCGGACCCCGAGCCGATGGAAACAGCGCACATACGGTTCCGACTCGAGGGTGAGCCCGAGCGCCCGGAGTCGCGCGCGGAGGATTCGCGCAGGGTTTTCCTCGTCGATGAGCACCGAGTGGCCGTGGCGCGCGTCGAGTTTCTTTCCGAGCCATGTATCGCGGCTCTCCGCCACGGCGACGACGAGATCTTGGGCGGTGAAGGACTTGGCACCCCCCGTATCGGCGCACAGCGCAACGACGGTTCCCCGCTCTAGCCCTGGCGCCAGGAGATCGGGAGTCTCGGGCTCCTCCCCCATCTTCAGCTCGAGCGGCTTGCGCTGAGTCCAAGCAGGCTGTTGCTCCTGCGGCCTTGCGCCGTTGCGATCGAGACGCCGGCAGAGCAACTCAATCGCCTCGGCTTGAAGCTCTGAGCGTTTAGCTTCGTCCTCCTCCAGCTCGATCAGCAGACCCCGGTCCCCGAGTCGCTTGTCCCCCACTTGGTCGCCGACCCTGCGCAGCAGATTGGTGGTCTCGTGGGCATCAGGGCCGCTCATGCGGCCCCCCCATGGCGGCCGGCGATTACCTCGCGGACGGCCTCCTCGGCAGCGGCACGATGCAGCGGGTTGAGCTCGAGCTCCGCATACACGGCAGCGCGCTCATGGGCAAGCAGCGAAGCCAGTTGGTGCGGGTCAACAGGAAGCTGGGCGGCCAGAGCGCCCTGTCGGGCCGCGGGGCTACTCTTGGCCATGTCGGGGCGTCCTCCCCGATTCTTCGACGCGACCCGGGGTGACGGCCGGGTCGTCGTCTTCTACGTGCTCGCCGAGCGCCTCGAGAGCAGCCTGGAGTACCTCGCTTCGTTTCGGGACGGCGCCCTGCTCGATATTCGCGAGTTGCGCAAGGGAGCAGCCGATCAGGTTGGCGAGCTGCACTCGGGTAAGACCCGCTTGCTCACGCGCGGCGCGTAGGTTGACGCCGCGGTCGCTGGTAGTTGTAGTTGCCATGCCAGGCAGCATGGCTCCCGCAAGCGGCCCCGATAACGGAGAACTGCCCCGTCGACCCCATCGGCGTATCCAGCCGTGGGCAGACTTCGACCTAGGCCCAAAGGAACTCGCACAACAGACCCGGTTCTTTCCTGTTCAGCAGCTCGCGCGCGGGCTCGCAGCCGACCCCGCCTTCCTCGACGCAATCGAACGGGTGCGCACGGGCCGCGAATCGGTCGATCAGGTCGCGCGCCGCTACGTGCGACGGGAGGGTCGGTCCCGTGCGGTTATGCGTCGGATAATCGAGCGAGCCGCTGGCTGCGACTCGCCGTACCCGCAGCGCCAGGTGCTCAGCGTCGCGGACGCTGGCGTGGTTTTAGACGCTCCGCTAGCCGACGATGATCCGACCGAATGGACACATGCGAAGCGCCACAGCGAAGCCGTGGCGATGCTCACCCGCTTGGGCTCGGGACGTTGCCTCGTCTGCGGCGATGCCCTCGCGAGCGACGGACCACGCCGACGGCGACGGTACTGCGCAGCGCATCAGCCACAGGCGTCGATCCGAGAAAGGGCGGATCGCGAGGCGATCTTGGCGCTCCTCAACAGCGCCGCGGATGCGCTGAATATTGACTGACTGGTTCGCCAGTTCGTTCGCCAGTCAGCCACAGCTTGTGCTCAGAACGGGCGCCGACGCCACACTCGCCGCGGCGTTTGAGACCTGGGCTACGGGGTGCCCAGTCCTGCCCGCTGAGCGCCCCGCCTAGGCTTCGCCCGGCTCCTCCCGCGCCTCATCCTCGATCGCGAAGGGCTCGCCCTCCAGGGCGCTCCGTACACGCTTCACCGCGCTCTCAGGGTCTTTGGCGCTTAAGCGGGCACCCAGCGCAGGACCGTCGTCGGTCGCATCCTCGGGACTCGAGTGGTGAACAACGTTCTGGATGCCAGCCACCGCCAGCAGACCGGCGGCGCGGGCGCGGTCGCCTCGGATGCCGACAAGGAAATAGGGCATCGTCAGGGCCAGTACGGAAACCGGCGCCGAGCTCGCGCGGGATCGAACGTCTCATGCCGCGCCGACGCCGTAAGCAGGGAGACCTCAACCACGCGTTGCCCGTCGGCGGTGGCCAGATCGTCGAGCACATAGGGCATTGCCACTACAAGGGAAGCGATGACGCGAGCCGTTCCTCTGATCCCGTCTACCTTTCGCCCACCCCTAACGCCAATGTGATGTAGGCCGGCATTCTTCAAGGCCCGGCACTCCTCGGGATCGGAGAGTTGGTCGAGATCCGCCGTGAGAAGCGCCGCATATCCACGCTTCGCTGCATCGGCGAATAGAGGGGGGTCATGCTTGCCTTTCCAGCCGAGGCCATCGACGTGGTCGAACTGGTGGCCTCGGTTAAGCCGAAGAGGGGCCAGCAGCTGGACGGGTAACTGCTCGTCGAGCAGAACGCGCAAGGTCAGTCCTTACGCGGCGGCAGCAACCTGGCGGGCGAAATACTGGGCATCCGGAATGCCACGCGCGTCTATCGAGGGGTAAATCTCCACTATCTCAGCGGCGTCCATGCCGTCGTCAGCGAGCGTCGCCACGAGATGGAATGGCACGCGGCTGTCCGCGATGACGGGATAGCCAGCGAGGATCTGCGGATGCACCGTGAGATAGGGCCGGGGGCGTCTAAGCGCCGGGACGAGCTGGCCGCTTCGCGTCTCGAACGTGTCGAGCACATCCTCCATGAGGACCTCATCGAAGACCGTCCCGGGCGCCCGCTCCAAGTCAAGCATGTCGCCTTTGGGGGTGAGAACGATGATGGTCTGCGCGGTACGCACCAGCTTGTACTCGGCGAGGTGTTCCCAGTCGGCCGACTCGAGGTCTTGGAGGGTGGCGACCGCCTTGCGAATCTTGTGAAGCGACTTCTCCTGTCGCAGGTAGACGATCGAACGCAGCGCTACAACGTCCGCCCAGCTATACAGGTATCGACCCTCGCGCTTGGCAGCAGGGACGAGCAATGGCGCAGCCCCCCTCGCGGTGGGTCTCCGCCAGTAGCCGAGCTGGCGAGGCGTTGCGCCGGAAAGGACACTTGTAATCGGGACGGTGAACGCCATCGGGGCCTCGGTTCAGAGCCTAACCGGGCTATTCGACGCTTGGAGCATCAACTCCCGCCGAATTTCCGAAAAGGCACTGGTGCCCGAAACGCCCATGATCGTGCGTGGATCGCCTGCTATCCGCCGGCTCGGTTCCATGCGTAGGCGTGCCTAGCCGCAGGCTCCCTCCTAAGGAGTAGGCCCCAGGTTCGAATCCTGGTCGGGGCATCCGGCCCCTCCCAGGCTCGAACCTGGGACGTCCATACCTGCTGCGCGAGAACGCCACCGGCGAGATACTGCACGGGCGATGTCGCAGGAGAACGTGGAGATCATGCGCCGCGGCTACGAGGCGTTCAACCGCGGCGATTTCGACACGGCGATGGCGCTTTCTCGACCGGACGTTGAATTCATCCGTCCGGGTATTGAATCGCCACCTAAGGGTCGGGAGGCGATACGAGCGTGGATGGAGCCTGACGCGTTCGCGGAACAGAGGATCGAGCCGCTCGAGTTTCGGGTGAACGGCGACAAAGTGCTCGTGCGGCAAAGGATGTTCGCTCGTGGGGCGGGAAGCGGAATCGAGCTGGACACCGGCTCCTGGGCGGTCTGGACGCTTGACGATGAGGGTTTCATCGCGCGCGGAGAGATGTTCATGCTCGATCAGGAAGCGGAAGCCCTCGAAGCCGCCGGGCTGTCGGAGTAAGCGATGTCGGAGGAGAACGTGGAGATCATCCGGCGCGTGTACGACGCGCTCAACCGGAACGACTGGGACGCCGCGTTTCGTGACGCTCACCCAGACATCGAGATCACGTTCAAGCGTGGACCCCTCGCCGGGACGCATCGGGGACGCGAAACGCCGCAAGCGGTTTTTCGCGACGTCCGCGCAGCGTTTGATGCCTGGATCATGGAGCCGTCGGAGGTCCTGGAAAGCGGGAATCAGGTCGTGGTCATCGTCAAGAACCGCATGCGGCCGAAGGGCTCCGACGTCGAGTTCGAGACCCGAAACGGGCACCTGTGGATGATTCGCGACGGGACAATCCTTTCGCTGGAAGCCTTCCCGAACGCCGACGACGCCCTCGAAGCCGCCGGACTCAAGGAGTAGGCCATGTCGCAGGAGAACGTGGAGGGAGATCGTGCGTCGCGTCCTGAGCGAGTTCGCCGAGACCCAGGAGCTGTCGGAACTGGTCTCGCCCGACCTCGTCTGGGATATGGAGTCGTGGTCCGCATGGTCCGGGCAACCGGTGTTTCACGGCCGCGAGGGCTTCATGCAGTTCTTCGCCGAGTGGACCGATGCCTATGAGGCCTGGACCAACGAGCTTGAGAGCTTCATCGACGCGGGTGATACGCAAGTCGTTGTGACGACGGTCCAGCGAGGGCGCATGCGGGGCAGCGAGTCGTGGTCGAGTTGCGAGCGGCGTTCGTCTACACGGTCGAGGATGGTCTCGTGGTGCGAGGTGAGGTCTACGGAAGCCACGCCGAAGCTCTCGAAGCCGCCGGGCGCCGGGAATAGGCGACGTCACAAGAGAACGTCGACCTTGCCCGCCATCCGGCGCACATCTCCTGTAAGCGGTTTCAAGTACACGCCGATTGGGAGGCGGAAGGTCGGGGTACTCGGTCAATCGTCTGACTGGCCTGAGGCACGCCGATGACTCCAGGCGGGGCGGGTTCCGAGCTTTCAAGACGTGAGGGGACGGTCTTCGTTTCGGGATGTTCCCTCGCTGGGAGCGTCGCTTTCCCCGAGTGGCGGCGCTTCCCCCTGAATTGACGTGTTCCGTATCGGCACCGCCATGACGCGAGATACTGGAGTCAGATCGCCAATGGCTTTCACCATGAGCAGGGCCCGGACAACGCTGCCCCTGGGGCTGGCGGCGCTGGCCCTCGCGGCCGCAGGCTGTGGCGGAGACGAGGCCTCCGCGCCCTCCTCACCGCCAACCGAGACGCCGCAGGCGCTGCCCAAGCTCCCGAAGCAATGGCAGCCGCACAGGGACCGGTCGATCGGCTATGCGATCGGCATTCCGCCTCGCTGGCAGGTGAGCCGGAAGGCCGGCGCCAAGACCGCCCTGATTCGCTCGCCGGACCACCTGGTCGCCGTCACCCTGGTGGCCGCTCGCGACCCCGAGGCGCTGGAGGTGCCGCTGGAGGAGTTCGCGACGAGCGCGTTGGCGTCCCTGCCGGGGTTCGAGACACCGCTCGAGCCCAGCACCCCGCGGCCCTTCCGGCGGACGCCCTTCGCTGCCGTCCAGACGGAGGCGACCGGGACCACCAAGGCAAGGGAGCTCAAGGAGCGCACGACGCTGCTGGTCCTACGACGGGAGGGAGTCGTGAACTACACGGTGGCGATTGTCGAGAACGCCCGGCGCAGCCGCTCGGCGAAGGGCCGCGCGGTCGCCTTGAAGATGATGCACACGCTGCGCGACCAGCCCGTCGGCCCACGGGAACCCAAAACCGGCTAGCTGCACGACGAGGCCGCTTTTACCGGTCCCGGTCGGGACGGTCGGGATAGAGCTCGTCGATCGTGACCAGCGCCTTGAACGGCGCCGGCCGCCTCGGCTAGGACCGCTGCCCGATAGACCCAGCAGGAGCCAGCGCCCGCGCCCCCGGGATCCACCCCAGTGACCTTTTAGACGGAGACTGAGTACTCAAAAGCGTCGGAAGGCGTCGTCTCCCAAAAGGAACTCGAAGTAGATGATGTAGAACGCGACACCGAGCGCCAGCATCGTGCCGGCCGCCAGGGCGCTCGCGAGCCAGGCCATGCTGGGCGGCGCACCGCTTCGACGGGAGACACCGAAAGCAACAGCGCTCGCCGTAGTCATCACGCTCGCATAAAAGGCCGCGTCAACCGCATCGCTGCCGCTGCCACCGCCGACGAAGAGACTGATCACCCACCCGACTGCCAACACGGCGATCAACCCAGCCAGTACCCCTGCGCTTGCCGCACGGAGAAAGGTCATCGCTCCGATTTGGCCCATTCGGACGCGATCTCCACGGTGCGCCATTCCTCACATTCTTGCGCAGGCGGACGCGTCGGTCGGATACGAGATTGGAATGCTGCGCTTGGCTGGCACAGTTGGCGCTTTTCAGACCGCATGGGTCTGAAACGCGCCAACCGGCAGGTGAGCAGAAGCCGATTGGGGTGGGCTAAAGGTCCCGGTCGGGTCGGTCGGGATAGAGCTCGTCGATCGTGACCAGCGCCTTGAACGGCGCGCCGGCCGCATCGGCGATCGCCTCGCCACCGCCGGCGAGGCGATCGACCACGCAGACGGCCCCCGCCACCTCGAGGCCCTCAGCGCGCATCCGCTCGATCGCCGACACCGTTGAGCGCCCGGTGGTCACCGTGTCCTCGACCACCAGGCAGCGCGCTCCGGCTTCCACCGGTCCCTCGATCCAGCGCTGGAGGCCGTGCTGCTTGCGATCGCTGCGGACGAAGAATCCGACCAGTCCCTCGCCGCCGGGCACGCCTATCGCTGCGCAGGCAAGCGGGATCGCCGCCATCACCGGCCCCCCGACGGCGGCGGCGCCGAGCTCCCGCGCCGCGCCGGCGAGCAGCTCGCCCACGGCGCGAAAGCCTGCCGGGCGCAGGATCGCGCGGCGGGCGTCGACGTAGTAGGAGGCGCGCTGGCCGCTCGACAGGGTCACCTCGCCGAACACCAGAGCGTGCTCGCGAAGCTCGGCCAAGAGCGTGGCGCGCGCCGCTTGAAGGTCACTCATCGTCGGGGCTGCCCAAGGGGCCAATCGCCGGAGTGCTTCTCTAGCCGTAGACGTAGATCGACATCCCCAGCCGGACCCAGTTGTAGATGAAGACCGACAGCGGGATCGGGTTTCGAACGCAGCCATGACTGGCCGGATAGGTGGGGACCGAGTGGTAGCCGTGGGTCGCGTATCCCCCCTGGAAGTAGACCGAGTAGTACATCCCCGACGAGTTGAAGCCGGACTGGCGGCTGTAGAAGCGGAAGTGGCCGCGGATCGTCGGCGTCGCCGGCGCCCCGGTCGAAACAGGGATCGTGTACTGGGGCTTTCGGTGGTTGGCGAGGACCATCACCTGTCGGGAGATGTCGACCTCCACGTGCTTGCCGGCGCCGGGGTACTTGAGGCGGAAGCCTCCCCGCCCGCGGGCGAGCTTCTTGAAGATCCCGGCGTTGGCGTTGGAGTTACGGCTCATCCCGTTGGTTTTGCGGAAGGCCATGACCGCGAAGCCGGTCCTTTTGCTGTAGCGCTTGCCGTGGGTCGAGTAGTAGCCCTCGCGGAGCAGGAGGCGGTTGAAGATCCGGACGGCGCTGTTGCGATCTCCGGGATCGAGGTTTGGGAAGTCGATGTGGAAGTTGCGCGAGCGGGCACCCGCCCTGCCCTGCTGGGCGCTGCGCAGGTGCCTGGCGACTATCCGATAGCCGGCCGGCTTGATCAGGGCCGGCGAGCGGAACCGGTAGCGCCCGGCGTTCTGGCCGCGAACGTGCCTGACGATCGGGTTCAGCCTCTCGATCACGTGGCCGCGGCGCAGCAGCTTCACCTGCACGTGTTGGCCATGCACGAACGGACGCAGGTAGCCGACCGCACGGACCTTCTTGCCCACCTTGACCTTGCCGTGACGTACCCCATGCACGTGGATGCTGAGCTCGCCGGGCTTCAGCGCCTTCGCAGGGTGGGTCGGGCCCTCGTCCGCGGCCAGCACCGGAGGCGATCCGATCGCGACGGCCGCCGGCACCGCGAGGAGGAGAGCGAGAGAGCGCCGACGACTCACGGCGGGCATTGTGCCACGGCGCCAGGCTGGTGAAAAGGGCCTGCTGTCCCTACGAGGCCAGAATCGCGAAGGCGAGCGCGTTGTTGGCGGCGTGGACGGCGATGGACGGGTAGATCGAGCCGGTCTTCTCGTACAGCCAGGCGAGGGCGAAGCCGAAGAGGGCGAGCTGCGGGACCACGCCGATGCTGCTCAGGCCGGTGAAGTGGAAGAGCCCGAAGATGAGCCCCGAAAGGACCGCTGCGGCCAGAAACGAGAAGCGGCGCCGCAGGCCGCCGAAGATGAAGCCTCGAAAGAAGATCTCCTCCGCGAACGGCGCGGCGATCACGATCAGGACCCCGGCCGCGATCGTGCCGAAGGTCCCGTGGCCAAGACCGAGGTCGCGCGTGACGTCCTCCTGCTGGGGGTGGACGAGGGTCGAGTAGACGAGGGCGAACACGATGTAGCCGACGTAGGCGGCGGCCGCCAAGCCGATCGGAGATCTCAGGGGACGTCTGAGGCCGAGCGCCCCGGGGGAGGCGAGGCCGCCCGCCCCGCCGACGGCGACGGCGAAGGCGATTCCGACCAGCGTCCCGGCGAGCAGGGCCTGGGTGACCAGCCTGGCAGCGAGCGAATGGAGGTCGGCGAAGGCGGAAACGAGCGTGACCTCCAACACGCTGGTCAGGAGCAGCGCTCCGATGCCCCAGGCGACCCGCGCCGGTCCCCAGCTCCGGAGCTGATCGTCGGCAGGGGCGTTCCATGCGGGACCCGCGTATCGAGGCTCACCCGGCGAGAGTTCTGAATCGCTCACGGGTCGAGATAGTGCCGGATGGCCTGTAGCGAGTCGATGTCCCCGCCGCCCGCCCGATCGATCAGCAAGGCGGGGACGCCGGCGGCGCGCGCCGCCGCCAGGTCCTCGTCCGGAGTGTCGCCGACGTAGAGCGCCTCCGCCGGCGCGCAGCCGGCCAGCTCGAGGGCGGGCCCGAATATCGCCGGGTCCGGCTTGCGGACGCCGGCCTTTGCCGAGGTCACGACGCCGTCGAGCGCATCCCCCAGCCCGCATCGCCGGAGCACCTCCGGCAGGGAGGCGTCCCAGTTCGAAACGCAAACGAGCTTCAGCCCGAGGCCGCGCAGCTCGGCCAGCGCCGGCGCCGCGTCCGGAAAGGCCCGGAAGCGGATCGCGGACATCATCGTCTCGACTGGGATCTGTCGTCCGAGCGCCTCGGACAGCACTGTGGCGCAGCGGGCGCGCAAATCGGCGAGCGAGTCGGGGTCGCGCCCCTCGTGGCTGTGGTCCTTGTAGTAGTCCATCTCGGCCCGCACCGCCGCGACCAGCCGCTCGTCCGGCTGGACGCCGAGGGCCTCAGCCAGGTGCACCCAGGGGGGCGCCAACTCGACCAGGGTGCCGAGAGCGTCAAGCATTACGGCGCGCGAAGCGGTCATGGAGGCATTCTCACGGAGGAACCAGCCCGAGCGAGGGCGAAGGGAACTCCGATGAGGCCGAGTTCTGGAAGAGTCACGGGCTGTGATTCCGACGGCGAGCTTCTGGAGCGACCAGAGCGACCTGATCTCGGCCGTGGTCACGATGGGCGTGGCGATCGCCGTCGCGTTCGCCGTCGACCGCCTGGCGATCGCGAGGGCGGGGCACGTGGCCGCGAAGGTGGGCGAGGGGCCGCTGTCGCGCAGCGCGCAGACCAGGCTGCGCCTCGTCCGTCGCCTGCTCTTCGTGGTCATCCTGGTGATCGGCGCCGCCCTGGCGCTGAGCCGGTTCACGCAGTTCGAACGTCTGGCCGCCGGGATCCTCGCCTCCAGCGCCGTCCTCGGCTTGGTGCTGGGCTTCGCGGCGCGCCAGACGCTGGCCAACCTGGTCGCCGGGATCCTGATCGCCATCACCCAGCCGATCCGGATCGGCGACACCGTGACGATCGAGGAGGACAGCGGCCGGGTCGACGACCTGACGCTCTCCTACACCTACATCGACCCCGGCGACGGGCGGCTGATGGTGGTCCCGAACGAGAGGGTCGTGACCAGCATCCTCTTCAACCACTCGACCGGGGATCGCGCGGCGCCGGCGACGGTCTCGGTCTGGGTCCCGCCCGCCGCCGACCTGGAGCGCGCCCGCGACGTGCTGAAGCCCGCCGGCGCAGCCGAGGTGACGGTCGCCGAGATGACCCCGGAAGGCGTCCGGATAGAGCTCAAGGGACCGCGCGACCGCGAGCGCACTCAGGTGGGCAACGAGGAGGCGGAGCTTCGAGAGAGCGCCCACGAGGCCCTGCGCAATGCGGGCCTGCTCGATCAGCCGTTCGGCGAGTAGGTGATCCCGCCCAGCTACCCTTTTCCGCCATAGGCGAATGACTCAGCGAGGGCGCAAGAGGTACCGTCGCTCGGGGGGGTCGGTGAACCGAAAGCTCCTGGTGGCGTTCGGCGTCCTGGTCGCCCTGGTCGTCATCCCCGTGGCCGGGGTCGGCATCTGGGTGCTCAGCGTTCGAGCCGACACTCCCCCGCTCGACCAGCTGAAGCCCGTCAAGGAGGGCGCCAACTCGGTCGTCTTCACAGCCGACGGCGGCCGCCTGGGCTATATCCAGTCGGACACGATCCGGCACCCGGTATCCGCCAAGAAGATCCCCCAGGTCCTCGACCACGCGACGGTGGCGATCGAGGACGAGCACTTCTACGAGCACGGCGGGATCGACTACGGGGCGATCGTGCGCGCTGGATGGGAGGACCTGAAGGCCGGCGCTGCGGTTCAGGGCGGCTCGACGATCACCCAGCAGCTCGTCCGCAACCTCTACATCGCGGACCCGGAGGAGACGATTGAGCGGAAGATCCGCGAGGCGACCTGGGCCGAGGAGTACGAGCGGGAGTACTCGAAGACGCAGATCCTCACGAAGTACCTGAACACTGCCTCGTACGGGACCACCGACGGTCGCACTGCGGTGGGCGTCCAGGCCGCCGCCGAGACCTATTTCTCGAAGTCGGTCTCGCGCCTGGACCTGCCCGAGGCGGCGCTGATCGCCGGCCTGCCGCAGGCGCCCTCCGAGTACAACCCGTTCCTGAACCCGAAGGGGGCGGTGTCGCGGCGAAACGACGTGCTCAAGGCGATGGCCAAGCAGGGATACATCACCCAGAGCGATTACGAGCAGGCGCTCCAGGCGGGGCTCGAGCTCGATCGTGGCCACAAGTACGAGACCATCCGCGAGCCCTACTTCTTCGACTACGTCACCCAGGAGCTGATCGACAGGTACGGGGTCAACACGGTGAGGAACGGGGGGTTGAAGATCTACACGACGATCGACCCCACGCTTCAAGCCGCCGCGCATCAAGCGATCCAGAGCCACTGGAATGACCCCAGCGGCCCCGCCTCGGCGCTCGTCTCGATCGATCCATCAAACGGCCACATCGTCGCGATGGCGTCGTCGGGGAGCTTCGAGACCAGCCAGTTCAACCTCGCGGCTCAGGGACACCGGCAGGCCGGCTCCTCGTTCAAGCCGTTCGTGCTGACGGCGGCGGTCCGCCAGGGCATGGACCCCGATTCGACCTACTACTCGGGCAAGGCCCCGGTCACCCTGACGCTGGATGACGGGATCACGACCTGGACCGTCAACAACGCCGAGGGAGGAGGCGCGGGGACGATGAGCGTCCAGGATGCCACCGTGCACTCGGTCAACGCGATCTTCGCCCAGCTCGACCTGGACGTGGGGCCCGACGAGGTCCGCGAGACGGCCTACGACATGGGCGTCACCACCCACCTCGACGGGTTTCCGGCCGAGGGCATCGGTGGTCTGCGGATCGGGGTCACGCCGCTGGAGATGTCGAATGCATACGCGACGCTTGCGAGCGGCGGTATTCGAAACACGGCGACGGCGATCAGCAAGGTCGAGTTCCCGAACGGCGACACCGACGTGCCCAGCGAGGAGGAGCGCACGCGGGCCTTCTCCGACGGGGTCGCCTACGAGGTGACCGACGTGCTCAAGGGCGTGATCACCTCGGGGACGGGCACCGCGGCGAGCATCGGTTGCGCCGGCCAGGCGGGCAAGACGGGCACCACCGACGACTACACGGACGCCTGGTTCGTGGGCTACACGCCGCGCTTTTCGACCGCGGTCTGGGTCGGCTACCCGAACGCCAGGACGTCGATGGGCTCAGGCGCCTTCGGCGGAACCTACGCGGCGCCCGTGTGGCACGACTACATGCTGGCGGCGCAGGGCGGCGACTGCCCGGACTTTCCGGCCCCCGAGAACCCGGCTGAGTTCTCGGCTTGGAGCGGCTCGCACACCGTCGGCCAGCCGAGCGCCACCCCCTCTTACGGCGGCACCGGAAGGCCCGTTTCCCCATCCGGCCCCAGGAACGGCAACCAGGGCTCCGGCGGTGGGAACGGCCAGTACCCGTCCGACCTCTACGCGCCCGGCGCCGGGGAGGGCCCCGCGCCGAGCCTGGGCGGCGGTGCGGGATCCCCTGGCGGCTCCGGGGGAGGCGCGGGGACCGGGGGCGAGGGCCCGCCCTGAGACCTGGTGGGGTAATGAGAGGCCCCACTAACTGGCGAAGGGCGGTGGGCGCTGTCGCGCTCGGCACGCTCGCCGCCGCCGCGATCCCGCTGGCCGCTCCCGGGGCCGACTTGGTCCCGGGCACGAACGCCGGCTCGCCCGGGTGGCTTCTCGGCGTCTACGGCGACGGTCTCCAGATCGGCGGCAATGCCTACCTGACCGCGCTCTGGATTGCCTTCATCGCCTACCTCGGCGTGGTCGCCAGCGCGGGCGCTCTCGGTCGCCGCGTCGTGGGCTGGGCAGTCGTATGCGGCACGGCGGCGTTCGCGTTGGCGCCACCGCTTCTGTCGCTGGACGTGTTCAGCTACATCTCCTACGCTCGCCTGGGAACCCTTCACGGGCTGAACCCCTACGACTTCGCCCCGGCCGCGATCCCGGACGATCTCGCCGCCTCTCGGGTGGAGGACTACCGGCAGGCGACGAGCGTCTACGGCCCGCTGTTCACCCTCGCCACCTACCCGCTGGGTCTGATCGGGGTGCCGGGGGCGCTGTGGGTGCTGAAGGCGGTCTCGGCCCTCTCGGTGCTGGGGATCGCCGCGCTGGTCGCCCGCCTGGCCGCGGCCCGCGGAATCGCCCCGGCACCCGCGGCCGCCCTGGTGGCGCTCAACCCGCTGGTGCTCGTGCACGTGATCGGCGGCCCGCACAACGACGGCCTGATGGCCCTCGCTGTGCTCGCGGGCATCGCCCTGGTGCTCGGCGCCAGCGAGGCCGGCGGCGGAGCGTCCATGGTGGCCGGCGTCGCGATCAAGGCCCCGGCGGCGCTGGCCGCGCCGTTCGCCCTGCTTGGCGCCCGGACTGCGCGGCGGCGCGCACGGCTGCTCGCCGGAGCCGCGGTCGCCGCCGCCCTGGCGGTCGGCGTCGGGTTGGCGGTGTTCGGTACCTCGGCCCTGCACGGGTTCTCTGCCTTCACCGGCAGCCAGGAGACGGTCAGCTATCACAGTGTTCCGGCAACCGCCGCCCGGATCGCCGGGCTCGACCTCTCCCTGACGCGGGGCGTCCTGGCGGCCGCCTACGGCATCGGCGTCGTCTGGCTCTTGGCCTGGACCGCCCGCGGAGGCGACTGGGTGCGGGCGACCGCCTGGGCGGCGCTCGGCCTGCTCTGCGCGACCGCCTACCTGACCCCCTGGTACCTGGTCTGGGCGCTGCCGCTGGTGGCCGTGGCTCGCGACCGCGTCCTGGTCGCGCTCACCCTGGCGCTTTGCGCCTACCAGTTGTCAGTCGCCGTTCCCGCATGAGCGGTAAACGGAACGACGAACGACGAAACTAACGTTGGCATGAACGAGTTCGATCTGATCGCGCGGCTGGTCGAGATGGTCGACGACGCCCGCCGCCGCCGATCCTCCACCGGGCGCGCCGAGGTCGCCATCCCGAGCGGCGACGACGCCGCCGTCACCGTGCCGAAGGGCGCCACGGCCACCTCGGTCGACTCGCTCGTCGACGGTGTCCACTTTCGCCGCCAGACCGCGCCGCTTCGCTCCGTGGGGCGAAAGGCGCTCGCGGTGGCGCTCTCCGACCTGGCGGCCATGGGCGCGGTGCCCGGCGAGGCCTACGTGCAGCTCGGCGTCCCTGACGATCTCGACCAGGCGGGTTGCCTCGAGCTTGGCGAGGGCCTCGCCGAGGTGGCGGCCGAGCACGACGTGGCCGTGCTGGGCGGCGACGTGACCCGCGCCCCGGTGCTTTGGGTGGCGATCACGGTGGTTGGCCACGCCGACTCGGCGGAGCAACTGGTGCGCCGCGGGGGGGCCGCCCCCGGCGACCTGCTGGCCGTCACCGGCGAGCTCGGGGGCGCGGCGGCCGGGCTGCTGATGCTGGAGCGTCCCGAGCTGGCGGGCGTCGTCGAAGCCGAGGTCGCCGATGACCTTCGCCGCCGCCAGCTGGAGCCGCGTCCGCGACTCGCCGCCGGTTGCGCTCTCGCGGCCGCCGGGGCAAGCGCGATGATCGACCTGAGCGACGGTCTCGGCGGCGACGCCGCTCACCTCGCGGCGGCGAGCGGCGTCCGGCTTGCAATCGAGTTGGAGCGGCTGCCTCTGCAGGCGGGCGTCCGCGAGGTGGCGTCCGCCGCGGGCGGCGATGCGCACGATCTGGCCATGGGGCGGGGGGAGGACTACGAGCTCCTGGTCGCGCTGCCGGTCGAGCGCGCGCGGCAGGCGACCGCCGAAGTCGCGGCGACCGGCTCCGCTTTGACCCCAATCGGCGCCGTGGAGGAGGGGGGCGGCGTTTTGCTGCAGGCCGCCGACGGCGCCGAGCACGAGCCGGTCGGCTTCGATCAGCTTCAGCCGTGAAAGGTGCGGATGCGGGTCAGTGGTGTTAGCGAGCCGGGCGCGGCCGGGCGGCTCGTCCCGTGGAATACGAGACGAGCGCCCGGCGGCTAAGGCTGGCCAACTGCAGCTTGAACAGCATCTCCCGGGCGACGGCATCCGCGTCCACGCGGTACTCGCCGCCAGCGAGCTGTTGCTTTAGTCGGGTCACTCTGTCGCCTTTGTGAGTCGTGGGAGGGTCCGGTGTGGGAGGGTGGGGTTCGCCGGCCCGTTGATCTTCATCCACTAGATCGTCATCCGGGCCCTGCGGCGGGATCGTAGATGCGTCCAGGTCACCAGCGTGCCACCGGGCGCACTGCCAGCGCCACCAGCCCCACCAGGGACCCCCCCAGCAGGCAGAGGGCGAGCATCTCACCGAAGCCGATCTGGCCGGCTCCCACCATCAGGAGCAGGTGCCAGGGTGCGCCGGCCCCCAGGTCCAGCCTCTCGATGAGGAGGAGGACGGCCGCGGCCATGGGCAGCAGCGAGACAACGATCGCCCCCAGCGCTGCCGGCCATGGGAGAGGGCCCGCTCGGAGTGCGCCGAGCAGCCAGACGTGTGCCGCCGGGACGAGCAGAAGCGCCAGGTACGGATTCGCGAGCCAGGCGAGCAGCACGGCGAACGCGGAGACCAGGCCGAGTGCCGCAGCGGCCGGCTCGCGGGGCAGGTCCGCCGGCACGCGCCAGCCTTGGATCTCGTAATAGCCGGCCGCGATCACGGTCGCCAGGAGGGTCATTGCGACGATCTGTCCGGCTCCGACTCGAAAGCGGTTGGGATCGAAGGGAAACGCGGGCCTGGCGACGATCCCGGTTATGGCGAGCAGGTAGAGGAGGAGCAGGGCGGCAAGCAGAGGCAGCGACCGGGACGCTGACCAGGCAAGCGCCGAGCGCGACGCTGCTCCGCGCCGGAACGCTTGCCGCATCGCGTCCAGCGAGGCGAGTGCGGGCGGCAGGAGCAGCGTCAGCGCCAGGAGCCCGAGGGTCCAGCCCGGGACCAGGTTTCCCGCCAGGGTCAGGTAGGTGGCGGGGCCGTGCTCCGGCGGCGCTGCGGTGGCGTCGAGGGTGGCCACCAAAAGCAGGGCCGTCCGTCCCAGACCCCCGATGGTTGCGGCCGAGAGGTCATCGGGTTGGTCGTCGGCAACCGGCAGCGGCCGCTCCCCGGCGGAGGAGAGGCCCACGGCGTCGATGCCGTGCTCGATCAGCACGGCCTGCTCTGAGAGCCCGCTCGGGAGTGCCAGCCGTGACAGCTCTCCGAACAGGCCTTCGAGCTGGGGCTGGCGGCCGGCCTGCTCGCTGAGCGCACGCTCCGCTGTGCGCACGAGCTGGGCGGAGGGACTCTGCGAGCCGTCAGAGGCGTCGAGGAGGGACGGCTCGCGGGGGGTGGCCGAGCCGGGCTGCCATAGCACGACAGCCCCGTCGATCAGGTCCCGCTCGGCGTAGCGCTCCGCGAACTCCCGAGCCCCGGCGGCCCCGTCGCTGCCGCCGTCGGTGGAGACGAAGACCAGCGTCTTCGTGTGCCTGGAGGTGCGGAGCTTGTCGACCAGCTCGAGCAGGGTCGCGGTGGCGGCCGCGCTCGAGGCTGCGCCGGGGCCGCTTGCCGAGTCCCGTGCGGCGAGCACCACCACGCTGCGAGCCGACTCGCCGGGCAGGGTCAGGATCAGGTTGCGAAGCTCGACCTGCTCTCCGTCGAAGTCGTGGTCGAACCGCTGTTCGGTGACCTGGCCTTCGGGGATGCTTCCGAACCGGCTTGCGACCAGGTCGGCGGCCACCCCGTCGTCCTCGCTCCCGGGCGTGCGGACGGGCGCGGCGTCGACGATCTGGCGGTCGATCTGGGCCGCCGCGTGCTCGTCGAACTCCGCGGAGGCGACCACGGGCGGCAGCGGCGCGGGCCGCCCCTGAAGCGAGAACAGCAGCACCACGACCGTCGCCAGCGCCGGCGCGAACGCGGCACGGTAGATGCGAAAGTTGATCCCGACCACCGGGCGACGCAAACTACCCTTTGAGAATGTCGGAGGGAGCGGCTCGCATCTTGCTGGTCGACGACGAGCAGTCGGTCCAGACCCTGCTCGCGTATCCGCTTCGCAAGGACGGCTTCGAGGTCGTGACGGCACAGGACGGCCGCGAGGCACTCGACCGCTTCGCAGAACAGCGGTTCGACTTGGTCGTCCTCGACATCATGCTGCCGAAGCTGGACGGGATCGAAGTCTGCCGGCGCATGCGCAGCCGCAGCCAGGTGCCGATCATCATGCTGACCGCCAAGGACGACGAGATCGACAAGGTGCTCGGCCTCGAGATGGGCGCCGACGACTACATCACGAAGCCCTTTTCGGTGCGTGAGTTCCGCAGCCGTGTCCGAGCGACGCTGCGCCGGTCGGAGATGTTGGGCGCGCGTCCGGGCTCGGACGAGCCGGTGGTCGCCGGCGACCTCCGGATCGATTTCGAACGGCGAATCGTCAGCATGCGCGGGGAGCAGACGCGCCTCACCTACATCGAGTTCGAGCTCCTCGCCGTGCTTGCCCGCTCGCCCGGCAGGGTGCACACGAGGGACATGCTCCTGGAGCAGGCCTGGGGCGAGTCGGCCTACCGCGACCCCCGCACGATCGACGTCCACATCCGGCATCTGCGCGAGAAGCTCGAGCGCGACCCTCGTGCCCCCGAGTACCTGTTCACGGTCCGAGGCGTCGGCTATCGCTTCCGCGACCGGGACGAATGAACCGGGTTCGCAATCGCCTCGCGGCGCTGTTCTTCGTGATCACCGCTGCGGCGATCGGGTTCATCGACGTGTACGCCGGATTGATTGCCCTGGCGGCGCTGGCGGTGGGATGGATCGCCGCCCGAGCGCACGCGAAGCGGCTTCGCCGGTTGGAAACCGCCGCGGAGCAGGTCGCCGAGGGGGATTTCTCCACCCCTATCCCGGACGAGGGAACCGACGAGGTCGGCCAGCTCGCCAGCACCCTCGACGGGATGCGCCAGCGGCTCGCTCGGCTCGACCAGGCGCGCAAGGAGTTCATCGCCAACGCCTCTCACGAGCTGCGGACGCCGATCTTCTCGCTGGGGGGCTTCGTCGAGTTGCTCGACGAGGACGAGCCGGACCCGGCGGTCCGGGAGGAGTTCGTGCGAACGATGCGCGAGCAGGTGAAGCGACTCACCAAGCTCACCGCCGATCTCCTCGACCTCTCCAAGCTCGACGCCGATGTGCTCCAGGTCAACCCTGAGCCCATTGACCTGGGGGAGCTTGCGGGACGGGTCGCGGAGGAGTTCGGACCGGCGGCTGAGCGCCACGGATCGCCCATCGAGGTCAACGGCGAGCACGCCGCCGTGGCAATGGCCGACCCCGATCGGGTCGCGCAGATCATGCGTATCCTGGTCGACAATGCGCTCACTCATACGCCGCACGGAACCTCGATCTCGATCGTGGCTCAACGCCCGGACGGGGACGCGAACCTCGTTGTCACCGACGACGGCCCGGGAATCGACCCTCAGGTGTACACGCGGGTCTTCGACCGCTTCTACACGGGCGATCGGGTGAGCGGCTCCGGGCTCGGCCTGGCGATCGCTCGCGAGCTGGCGATGCTGATGGACGGCGAGCTGGGGCTGGCGTCGCACAGCGGGCGCACGGAGTTCACGCTGCGCCTGCCAACCGGTGGCACCCAGGGTGCCTCCACATGAGCCGGAGGCGCGCGGCGCTGGGCGCGCTGCTTGCGATCGTGGCGCTGGCGCTGGGGGCGTGCGGCGGGGACGACTCCGGCGCAGCCAGCTCCGAGGCCACCGTCACCTCCTCCGACAATTCCCAGAAGACCGTCGTGGTCCAGTCCCGTGACGGCGCCTTCGATCCGCAGGCGATCTACCAGCAGGCCGCCCCGGGTGTGGTCACGGTTCGCTCGATCCTGTCCGGCGGCGGCACCAGCCTGCTCGACGGCGGTGGATCGGCGGCGCTGGGATCGGGCTTCGTCGTCTCGGACGCCGGCGAGATCGCTACCAACGCCCATGTGGTCACCGACGGGTCGGCTGGGGGCGGCCCGATCCAGGAGGCGAAGGAGGTCTACGTCCAGTTTGCCGACCGCAACCAAGTGGCGGCGGACATCGTCGGCTTCGACCCGCACGCCGACGTGGCGCTCCTCAAGGTCGACCCGGACGGCCTCGACCTGCGCCCCCTTGAGCTCGCGACCGACGAGGAGGTCAAGGTCGGACAGCCGGTGGCGGCGATCGGCAGCCCGTTCGGCGAGGACCGGTCGCTCTCGGTTGGCGTCGTCTCGGCCACGAATCGCTCGATCCAGTCGCTGACCCAGTTTCAGATCGACGGTGCGATCCAGACGGACGCCTCGATCAACCCGGGCAACTCGGGCGGCCCGTTGCTCGATGCCGACGGCCACGTGATCGGCATCGACCAGCAGATCAACACGACCTCGGGCGGCAACGAGGGCGTCGGCTTCGCTGTCCCGGTTGCCCTCGTCGCGCGCTCCATCGACCAGCTGCGCGAGAACGGCAGCGTGAAGTACGCCTACATCGGGGTCACCACCCAGTCGCTCTACCCGCAGCTCGCTGACCGGCTGGGGCTGGACCGCAGCACGGGTGCGCTGGTGACCAAGGTGGTCGATGGCAGCCCGGCCGCGGACGCTGGCCTGGAGGCGGGGAAGCAGGAAATCGAGTTCCAGGGCCTGCGGGCGACGACGGGAGGCGACGTGATCGTCGCCGTCGACGGTGACGAGATCGTCGGCGAGACCGACCTCCCCAGGCTGATCGCACAGCACGACCCCGGCGACACGGTGACGGTGGAGATCGTCCGCGACGGGGAGACCCGGAGTCTCGACGTGGAGCTTGGCGAGCGCCCCGAGGGCGTTCGCTAGTCCCGCGCGCTCGAGTCGGATGGCGACCTCGCGATCACCGCGCGAGCTGGTGTTGGGGTTGGCGGTCGCCCTGCGCGACGAGATCGCCCCCGAGCTGGGCGATCACGCCGGCCGCGCTCACAGCGGGGCCGGAGAGGGGGGCGACGTCACGTTCGCAATCGACGAGCGAGCGGAGGCGTTCATGGAGAGGTACCTTGCGGAGCGGGCGCCCGAGGTCGCCTTCTACTCGGAGGACCGGGGGCTTGTGGCGCCACACGAACGGGCGAGCTGGGTCTTGGTCGTCGACCCGATCGACGGCACGCGCCCGGCGATGGCCGGGCTCGAGGCCGCCTGTGTCTCGGTGGCCGCGGCGCGCCTGGATTCCGGCGGCGAGGCGCGGATGGGGGATGTGGTGACGGGCTGCGTGGTCGAAATCAAGTCCGGTCGGGCGTTCGTGGCGGGGCGCGGCGGCGGGCTCGACCCGGCGCCGTCGCTGTCGGCGAATCGCGACCTCTCGCGGATGTTCTGGGCTTACGGCCTGCGGGGCCGGCCCGTCCGGGCGATCGCCGAGGTGCTCGGGGAGCTGATCGACGCCTCCTCGGTTGGCGGGGCCACTTTCGACCTCGGCTCGGCGACCTACGACATGACCCGGATCGCGACGGGCCAGCTTGATGCTTACATCGAGCCGGGCCCGAGGATCGTGGCGGACGTCCCCGGAATGCGCGAGGAGTTCGAACGCGTGGGGGATGGCGCGGTGCTCAACAACTCTCCCTACGACCTGGCGGCGGCCGCGCTGATCGTCGAGGAAGCCGGGGCAATCGTCACCGACGCATACGGAGCGCCGCTCGCCGAACGCGCTCTGCTCGGCTCAGGTGCGGAGTTTCAGATTTCGTGCGTGGCCGCGGCGAATCAGGAGCTGCACGAAGCGATCGTCCGCGAGCTCGACCTCGGCATCGAGCGCCTCGCCGGCACCAGTTCGGCGTAGCGGCGGAGCCGCCGGGTATGTTGCCCTCCGCATGCTGCAGGAAGTTTCGCTTGGTGCGCGCTCGCTGGCCGACTACACCCACCTCGTCGGGCGCAGCCTGATCGAGGAGATTCGCGAGCTCGCGAAGCCGCTGGCCGGCAAGAGGGTGCTCCACGTCAGCGCCACGGCCTTCGGGGGCGGCGTCTCGGAGATCCTCTACACGATGGTCCCGTTGATGCGCGACGTGGGCCTCGACGCCCACTGGCGGGTGATCCTCGGGCGCGAGGAGTTCTTCAACGTCACCAAGCTCATGCACAACTCGCTCCAGGGCGATCAACAGGCGATCTCCGACCAGCAATGGGAGGTCTTCGAGGCCTACAACGCGATGAATGCCCAGAGCCTCGACGACGATTGGGATGCGATCATCGTCCACGACCCCCAGCCGGCGGGCCTGCGCGCCAACGCCCCCGACCGGTCCCGGATCTGGATTTGGCGTTGCCACATCGACCTCTCGACGCCGAACGCCGAGACCTTGGCGCGCTTGTTGCCGTTGATCCGCGAGTACGACGAAACGATCTGGCACCTTCAGCAGTACGTCCCCGCCGGCATGGACGGGAGCGCTCGGATCATCCCGCCCGCGATCGACCCGCTGTCGCCGAAGAACATGGCGCTCTCCCCCGAGGACGCGGCCTTCGTGTGCAAGCAGTTCGGGATCGATGTGGAGCGTCCCCTGATCTGCCAGGTGTCGCGCTTCGACCCCTGGAAGGACCCGATCGGGGTGATCGACGCCTTCCGGCTGGTGCGCGAGGAGCTGCCGGAGGTGCAGCTGGCGCTGGTCGGCTCGATGGCCACGGACGATCCGGAGGGCTGGGAGTACTTCCACGAGACGTTCAGCTATGCGGACGGGGATCCGGACATCAAGATCCTCAACAACCTCAACAACGTCGGGGCGATCGAGGTCAACGCCTTCCAGTCGCAGGCCGACGTGGTGATGCAGAAGTCGCTGCGCGAGGGGTTCGGGCTCACCGTGACCGAGGCGCTCTGGAAGGGACGGGCAACGGTGGCCGGCAACGTTGGCGGGATCCCGCTTCAGATCGTCGACGGCGAAACCGGCTTCCTGATCTCCTCCCCCGACGAGGCGGCCCAACGGGCCCTGCGCATTCTCCGGGATCCGGAGCTGGCCAAGCGCCTCGGCCGGGCGGGCAAGGAGCGCGCGCGCGAGCTCTTTCTGACCCCTCGGCTGCTGCGGGATTGGCTTCGGCTGTTCGGGGAAATCGAGCTGTGAATCAAGAGCGGCGGTTGGTCATCGTCTCGAACCGCGGTCCCGCGGAGTTCGACCGCGATCAGAGCGGCAAGCGCACGCTGCGGCGCGGCGGCGGGGGCCTGGTGACTGCCCTGAGCGGGCTGGTCGCCCACCGCGGGGCGCTGTGGATCGCCTCCGCGATGACCGAGGAGGACCTGGTCGTCAGCCGCGAGGCGGGCGGGGATCCGGTGTCGGTCGAGCTGGACGGCGTCGACTACGACGTGGTGCTGGTCGAAAGCGACTCTCTGGCCTACGACCGCTTCTACAACGTGATCGCCAACCCGATTCTCTGGTTCATCCAGCACTACCTCTGGGACTTGTCCAACGCCCCCGACATCCGCCGGGAGGAGGCCGATGCGTGGGACCAGGGCTACAAGGCCGTCAACGCCGACATCGCCGCCGCCGTGCTGGGGGCGATCGAGGGCGACGCCGAGCCCCTGGTGATGCTGCACGACTACCACCTCTACACCTGCCCGGGGCTCATCCGTGAGGCCCGGCCGGACGTGCTGCTGCACCACTTCGTTCACATCCCGTGGTCGCAGCCCGACAGCTGGCGGATCCTCCCCGGCAGGATGCGCGAGGAGATCTTTCGAGGCCTGCTCGCGAACGACATCATCGGCTTCCACACCACCGCCTACTGCCGCAACTTCCTTCACTGCTGCCGCGAGCTGGTGGAGCTGGAGGTGGACTACGAGCGCGGCGCAATCCTCCACTCCGGGCGCGAGACCTGGGTGCGGGCCTACCCGCTCGGGATCGACGCCGGGCGGCTGGAGCGGGCCGCCGCCTCCGAGGAGGTGGCGGAGTACGAGCAGCAGCTCCTGCGCCGCCGCCGCGACCACCTGATCATCCGGGTCGATCGCGCCGACCTGTCGAAGAACGTGCTGCGCGGCTTCACCGCCTTCGACACCTTCCTCCAGCAGCATCCCGAGTTCCGCGAGCGCGTGACCTTCATCGCCCACCTCCAGCCGTCTCGGACCGACGTGCCCGAGTACGCCGAGTACCTGGATCGGATCGAGGCTCTGGTCGCGGTGATCAACCATCGCCACGGGACCACGGACTGGATGCCGATCGACCTGCGGATCTACGAGAACTTCCCCGAGGCGGTCGCCCGCTACAAGCATTTCGACCTGCTCATGGTCAACTCGCTGTTCGACGGCATGAACCTGGTTGCCAAGGAGGCGCCCGCGGTGAACACTCGTGACGGCGTGGTGCTGCTGTCGGAGAACACGGGTGCTCACGAGGAGCTCGGCGACTGCACGCTGAGCGTCAATCCGTTCGACATCCAGGAGCAGGCCGACCAGATCCACCGTGCTTTGACGATGGACCCGGAGGAGCGCGCCCTGCGGGCGCAGCGCCTGCGCGAGATCGTGCGTGAGCGCGACCCCGGCGTCTGGATCGAGGAGCAGCTCGCCGACCTCAGGGCCAAGAGCGAGACCCGCGCGGCGGCTTAGTCGCGTGCCCCAATCGCCGGAGTTGGCGCTTTATGCACCGCATGGGGGTACAAAGGCGCCAACGGTCAGCGCTCGAATCCGAACTCCGACGCGACGGCCGGCTGCGGCGCCTGCGCTTGGGCTCGCAGCGGGGCAGTTGGCGGCGGAGGCGCCGCGCCGGCAGGGGGGACGGGGACCTGAGCCGAGACGTCGGTGACGGTCGAGCCGGTCGAGGGTTGACCCCGTTCGCGACGGGTCGGACGGCCGGCGCCGGCATGGCGCCGCCGGCCTTGGGATCGGGTCCCTGAACAACTCCGCCGAAAGCCTCGCCTCCGGCTACCAGGGAGCCGGAGGCGACCGGTCATCCGGCGGAGCCGGATGCGGCGGGTTAGGGCGCTGGCGGGGCGGCAGGCCCGACCGCCTGGCCTGCCTTGGGTCTTGGCGTCACGGCGATCGGGGCCGGGCGCCGGTCGCTGGGTCGAATGCGCGGGTTCCCGGGACGTCGCTAGGTGTGCCAGCCCGATGTCCGGCTCCAGCGGCGGCGGCTCGGGGCGCCGAATGAGGCTCGGCAGGCCCACGACCAAGGCCAGGCAGCCGAGCACGCCGAGAGCGAGCTTGGCGACCTTGCGCCAGCGAATGCGGGATCCGCTGCCCATCGCGCCCTACAACCCCTGTGGCCCCCACCCTGCCCCTAGGAGTCCAGAGGACTTGACTTCTTATCCGTCCCGTAGCCCTGCGGCTTCGAGCGCCTCGTCGCGGCCGCGAAAGACCTGTCGCCTCGTGATCTTGCCGTTCGCGATCCACACGACGTACCAGAGGCGGATCTGGGTCTCCGCGCCGCTGCCCTTGCCGCGTGTGGTCAAGAGCGTCTCAAGGAAAACCCGATCATCCGGGGTCTCGGTGATCTCCTCCACCTCAAAATGGAGGCTTTCCCAGGGTTCCACGACCCGGTTGAACCACGCTCGGACCTCCGCCCTGCCTCGGTAGGTCTGGGAAACCTCCGACCAAAAGACGGGGTCCTCCCATTCAACGTCCGGGCTGACGAGGGCGAGGAACGCGTCTACGTCTCGGCGGTTGGAAGCCTCGATCAGTTGCAGGGCGATCCCCGAGTTCTCTCGCGACATGAGTTGCCCAGTATCTCGCTTCAAGGGCCGTGGCTAGATGACTTGCACAGGGACAGCTGGGCCGGAGGTTCAAAACCGACTCACTACTTGCCCCTGGGCCCCAGCTCGCGGCCGCTATAGTCGTCGGCCGCTTTGAGTCCCTCCCGCGAATACGAGCTCGTCCTGATGCTCGATCCCGACATCACGGATGAACGCCGGGAGCAGATCGCGGCCGAAGCGCGGACGCGGATCGAGTCAGGCGGCTCCCTCAAGCAGGACACGTCCTGGGGTACGCGCAAGCTCGCCTATGAGATCGAGCAGCGCACCGAGGCCGACTATCGCTTCTTCCGCTTCGAAACGGATGGAGGGCTGCTCGACGATCTGAACCACAACCTGCGGATTGCCGACGGCGTCCTGCGCTTCCGGATCTTCAAGGTCGACCCACGCTCGCCGGCGATCGTCCCGTCGGCGCCGCAGAGCGCCGTCGGCGCACCCCCGGCTCGGGGCGGGCGCCGCCCCCAGGGCGCCGCGGGGCGGGAGGAGGCTCCCGCAGCCGCGGAATCGACGCCAGGGGACGAGCCCACTCCAGGGGAGGAGCCCACTGAGGCCCCCCAGCCCGCAGCGGAGGAAGCCCCGGCCAGCCCCCAGCCGGCAGCGGAGGAAGCCCCGGCCGCCGCCCAGCCGGCAGCGGAGGAAGCCCCGGTCGCCCCGTCTGGCGAGGAGGCAGCGCCCGCCGCAGAGGAAGCTGAGCCCGCCGCCGACGCCGCGGAGGAGGAGCCCGCGCAGGCCGGCGAGCAGGACCCCGAGCGCGAAGACTCCTAGCAAAACCGCTCGTTGCGGCTTTCGTTTATGCCGGGGGGCGAGAAGCGCCGGGTCGCGACTTATCCTGGTACATGGCCATGCCGGGCAGATCCGGACGAGAGAAACACAACGCGAAGGGAGCCAGAAATGGCAAGCACTAATCTCAATCGGGTCGTGATCACGGGGAACCTGACCCGCGATCCCGAGCTGCGCAGCCTGCCGAGCGGGAACTCCGTCTGCAAGCTCCGCGTGGCCGTGAACAGCCGCCGCAAGGACTCCGCCAGCGGCGATTGGGTCGACAAGCCCAACTACTTCGACGTCACCGTCTGGGGCGCGCAGGGTGAGAACTGCGCCACCTACCTCTCCAAGGGTCGCCCGGTGGCCATCGACGGCCGCCTGGAGTGGCGCGAATGGGAGGCGCAGGATGGGACCGGCAAGCGCCAGGCGGTGGAGATAATCGCCGATTCGGTCCAGTTCCTCGGCTCCCGCGACGGCCAGGAAGGCGGCAATGGGAGCGCGCCGCCGCAGTCCGACGTTCCCGCCGACACCTCGGACTTCGAAGAGGAGACGGCAGGCGTGGGCGCCAAGGACGACGACATCCCGTTCTAGGTCCTAAGCCCGGCTCCATTCAAGCCCGGGGCGTGGGCCAGGCCAGGTGCCCGGCTATCATCCGCTCCTTCGCGCCGCCCTCCTCGAAGGCGGCGCGCCTGCGAGGAGATGAGAGCCCACAGCCACAAGCGAGCGCGGGCCTGATGGCTCGCCGTCAGCGCCCGACGATGGGGGGGCCCGGTGCGCCCGGTGGAGGGCGGAGGCGACCGCGCGGCGCGGACCGCTTTCGACCTCGCAAGTACACCCGGATCAACGTCGAACGGATCGACTACAAGGACCTGGGGACCCTGAGGCGTTTCATCACCGACCGTGGCAAAGTCCGTTCCCGTCGCGTCACCGGCCTCTCGCGCCGCCATCAGAAGCAGCTCGCGCTGGCTGTCAAACGGGCGCGAGAGATCGCCCTGCTGCCCTACGTCGGCGAGCGCTAACTCCTCGGGCGGCGATGGCGCAAGCGATCCTGCTCAAGGATGTCGAGAGCCTCGGAAGGGCCGGTGAGGCGATCGACGTCTCCCCGGGCTACCTTCGAAACTACCTTCTGCCACGCAAGCTGGCTCAGCCGGCGACCGCGGGGTCGCTCGAGGAGGCTCGCCGCCGCGCCGAGGCCGCCGAGCGTGCCGCCCGCGAGGCGGCAGAGAGGGCCGAGGGGAACGCGGCGCTCCTGGCCAAGACCGTGCTCACGATCCAGCACCGCGCCGGCGAGGACGGGAAGCTCTACGGCTCCGTGACCGCCAAGGAGATCGCGGAGGCGATCTCGGAGGCTCGCGGGCTGAGGGTTGACCGCAAGCGGATCCGCCTGGAGGACCCGATCCGCGAGCTGGGCACCTACATGGTCGAGATCGAGCTCGGCGGCGGGGCAACGGCGCGCATCAAGACGATCGTGGCCGAAGAGAAATAGGGACGAATCTCCTTCCCGTAAATCGCGGGAACGCGAGCGGCGGAGGGCAGGCGCCTGTGATTTGCTCGCGTCCCGTCCGGCACGGGGCGCATCCTCGGCCCATGGGGTTCTCCCGAACGGGGAAGGTGAACGGCGCGCCGGGGCGTTTCGGCGGCGTCGACGGCGAACAGATGGCCCAGACACAGACACACGTCCCGCCTCAGAACCTGGAGGCCGAGGCCTCGGTGCTCGGGGCGATGATGGTCTCCGAGGGCGCGATCGCCCCCGTGATCCTCGACGTCCGGCTCCACGACGAGGACTTCTACCGCGAGCGTCACCGGATCGTCTTTCGTGCGGTCAAGGCTCTCTATGAGCGCAGCGAGCCGGTCGACGCGCTGACCGTCACCGAGCTCCTCACCCAGCGGGGAGAGCTCGCGGAAGCCGGGGGCAAGGACGCAGTCTCCGAGTTCGCCTCCACGGTGCCGGCGGCGGGCAACGCCCGCCACTACGCGCAGATCGTGAAGCAGAACTCGCTGCTCCGCCGCCTGCTCGACGCGTCGCAGCGGATCCAGACGTCGGTTCACCAGCGCGAGGGGGAGCCCGAGGAGCTGGTCGAGCGGGCCGAGAGCGTTCTGTTCAGGGTCGCCCATGAGGAGCGCGCCAGCGACTTCCGGCTCGTCGCCGAGGTGCTGGCCGAGGAGATCGACCGCCTCGAGGCGCTGGCCAAGGGCGATCAGGAAGTGACCGGGACGCCCTCCGGCTTCCGCGACCTCGACGACCTGCTGGGCGGATTCCAACCGGGGAACCTGATCGTGCTCGCAGCCCGGCCGTCACTCGGAAAGTCGGCGCTGGTCTGCAACATCGCCGAGAACGTCGCCACCAAGGCGGGATTGCCGGTCGCCTTCTTCTCGCTTGAGATGTCTGAGGCGGAGCTTGCACACAGGTTCATCGGCTGCCGGTCTCGAATCCCGAGCGACCGCCTGCGCAAGGGCAAGGTGGCGGCGCGCGACTGGCCCCGGGTCGTCCGTGCCTGCAACGAGCTGGAGCAGGCGCCCCTGTGGCTGGACGACTCCTCCGACCTCAGCCTGCTCGAGCTGCGGGCCAAGGCGCGCCGCCTGGCCGCCAGCCAGGGAGGCCTGGGGCTCGTGATCGTCGACTACATGCAGTTGATGCGACCGGAGGACCCGCGCGTCAACCGGGTCGAGCAGGTCGGCCAGGTCAGCCGTGGCCTGAAGATCCTCGCCCGCGAGCTGCAACTGCCGGTGATCGGCGTCTCGCAGCTTTCCCGGGCGCCGGAGCTGCGGCCGGACAAGCGGCCGATCCTCTCGGACCTTCGTGAATCCGGATCCATCGAGCAGGATGCGGATGTCGTCTCGTTCATCTTCCGGGCCTCGAAGTACGACGAGGACGCCGATCCCAGCGAGGCGGACCTGATCATCGCCAAGCACCGCAACGGGCCCACGGGCGACGTGCCGGTGGTCTTCCTCGAGCAGTACCCGCGCTTCGTGGACAGGGCCGGGGGCGCCGAGCGCCCGGTGGAGCAGAGGGCCGGTGAGGGGCCGCCGCTCATCGACCTGGCCGAGGAGGCGTGAGCTCTCCGCCGAGACCAGTGCGCCTGGCGGGCGTGGACGAGGCCGCGCAGCCGCCCTGCCCGCTCGCGGTCTGCGACGGCTCCGGCTGGATCCTCGGCCCCGAGGACGTGGCCCGCCCCTGCGAGTGCCGCGACCGCCGCCTGGCTCGCCGGCGCGCCAGGGGTGTCGCCTCGGCGATCCCGCGCAAGTACCGGGGCGTCAGCCTCGACCGCCCTCCGATCTCCGACATGGCGCGCGACCGGGCGCAGGCACCCGTGTACGAAACGGTCAAGGAGTTCGTCGAGCAGATCGGCGAGCGGCTCGACGGCGGGGATGGGTTGTGGCTCATGGGGGACGTCGGCACCGGCAAGACCACGCTCGCGATGCTGGTCTCTAAGGCGGCGGTCGAGGCCGAGCGCACGGTCGCGATCTACTCGCTGCCGCGTCTTTTGGCGCGGATTCGCCGCACCTACGACGCCGACGCCGGCGACCCCTACTTCGAGTTCTTCGAGCGCCTGACCTCGGTCGATCTGCTGCACGTCGACGACCTCGGCGTCGAGAACCGCAGCGACTGGGTGCTGGAGCAGCTCTACGCGATCGTCAACGAGCGCTACGAGGCGCAGCGCTCGATGGTGGTCACCACCAACCTCGACCAGTCTGCGCTCGAGGAGCAGATCGGGCCGCGAACCGTCTCCCGGCTGGTCGAGATCTGCGGGGATCCGCTGCCGCTGTTCGGCGAGGACCTCCGTTACCGCGTCGCCTGATTGGCCACCCCCAGCGCCCGCAAAGCGAGGGGAGATAGGGTAGGCGGCAGGTATCGCCGGAACGATTGGAGGGTTCATGCACACGAGCGTTCGCAAGTACACGGTCGACGAGGAGCAGATGGACGAGCTGATCCGGCGGGTCGACGAGACATTCGCCCCCCGCATCGAGGCGATGCCGGGCTTCGTTGCCTACGAGCTGCTCGACTGCGGCAACGGCATCCTGATCACGATCACCACCTGCCACGACCGTGAGGCGGCGGAGCACTCGATCGAGGTGGCTGCCGATTTCGTCGCCAAGGAGCTCGAGGGATTCAAGATCGAGCGGGTGGAGGCGACGATCGGCGAGGTCGGCGTGAGCCGGGCGATCGCCGAGATGCTCGAGCCCACCCGGGCCTGACCACCCGCCCCGATCAGTTAAGCCGGGGGCCTCGTACCTCATAATCCCCCGGTCATGCCCGGAATCGTGATCGTGGGCGCCCAGTGGGGCGACGAGGGCAAGGGAAAGCTCACGGACCTGCTCGCCGAGCAGGCCGACGTCGTCGCACGCTTTCAGGGCGGCAACAACGCCGGCCACACGATCGTCCGCAACGGTGATGAGTTCAAGTTCCATCTGATCCCCTCCGGGATCCTCTATCCGGGCAGGACGTGCGTGATCGGCAACGGGGTGGTGATCGACCCAGCCGTGCTGATCGAGGAGCTGGAGGGCTTGCGCCGCCGCGGCATCGACTCCGGCGGCCTGCGGATCTCCGCCAACGCCCACCTGATCATGCCCTACCACGTGATGCTCGACACGGCCGGCGAGGCCAAGTTGGGCAAGCTGGAGATCGGGACCACGAAGCGCGGCATCGGCCCCTGCTACGCGGACAAGGCGGCACGCCTCGGGATCCGGGTCCAAGACCTGCTGGACCCGAAGATCCTGCGCAAGAAGATCATGGCGGCGCTGGAGCCGAAGCAGCAGATGCTGCGACCGTTCGCCAAGCACCCCCGCCTCGACCTTCACGCGATGACGGAGGAGTACCTTCGCTACGGGCACCGGCTCGAGCCGTTCATCGCCGACACCGCCCACATCCTCTGGGACGCCCTGGACGCCGGCGGCACGGTGATCTTCGAGGGCGCTCAGGGAACCCTGCTCGACCTCGACCATGGCACCTACCCCTTCGTCACCTCCTCGAACCCGGTGGCGGGCGCCGCCTGCGTCGGCGCCGGCGTGGGCCCTGCAGACATCGACGAGGTCTGGGGAGTGGCCAAGGCCTACGCAACCCGGGTCGGCGCCGGGCCGTTCCCCACCGAGTTGGACGACGAGCTCGGGGCCTACATCCGCGAGCGAGGTGGCGAGCGCGGCACCACCACCGGCCGGGAGCGCCGCTGCGGCTGGCTCGACCTGGTGGCGCTCCGCTACGCGGTGCGTATCAACCGCCTCTCGGCGCTGGCGCTCACCAAGCTCGACGTGCTCGCCGGAATCGACCCCCTGAACGTAGCGGTGCGCTACCGCTCCAGCGAGGGAGCCCTGCTCGACGAGCTGCCCTATCACCAGTCGGTCCTGCACGCGGCCGAGGCCCAGTACGAGGAGCTGCCGGGCTTCGAGGCGGAGATCGGCGACTGCCGACGCCTTGCCGACCTGCCCCCTGAAGCCCGCGACTACATCGACTTCGTCGCCGAGCATGCGGGTGTCCCGATCCGCCTGGTGGGCGTCGGCCCTGGCCGCGAGCAGGTGATCTGGACCGGCGAGGATGCCCGCGCGACGCTTCGAGCGGCGTAAGCGGCTTCGAGCGGCGTAACTAGACTCTCCCGCCATGTTCGAGAAGGTCCTGGTTGCCAACCGGGGCGAGATCGCGATCCGCGTCATGCGGACTCTGAGGGAAATGGGGATCGCTTCGGTTGGCGTCTACTCGGAGGCCGACCGGGACGCGCCCCACGTGGGCGAGGCGGATGAGGCCCACCTGCTGGGGCCGCCGGTGCCGGCCGAGAGCTACCTGAGCATCGCCAGGCTGCTGGAGACGGCCGAGAAGGCCGGGGCGGAAGCGGTCCATCCCGGCTACGGGTTCCTGGCCGAGAACGCCGAGTTTGCTGCGGCCTGCGAGGAGGCCGGTGTGACGTTCATCGGGCCGCCGGCGAGCGCAATCGAGGCGATGGGATCGAAGACCCGCGCCCGCGAGTTGATGGCGGAGGCAGGCGTGCCGATTGTCCCCGGGACAACCTCGCCGGTCGAGAGCGTCGCCGACGCCAAGCGCGAGGCCAAGGAGATCGGCTACCCGGTGGCCTGCAAGGCCGCCGGCGGGGGAGGCGGGAAGGGCTTTCGGGTCGCCAACTCCGAGAAGGAGCTCGAGGACGCGTTCGAGGGGGCCGCGCGCGAGGGCGAGAAGTTCTTCTCCGACCCCACCGTCTACCTGGAGCGCTACCTGGAGGACCCCCGGCACGTCGAGGTCCAGGTGCTGGCCGACTCGCACGGCAACGTGGTTCACCTCGGCGAGCGTGACTGCTCGCTTCAGCGCCGCCACCAGAAGCTGGTCGAGGAGTCCCCGGCGCCGCACGTGGACGACGGGATGCGAGAGCGAATCGGCAAGGTCGCCACTGACGCCGCAACGGCGGTCGAGTACCGGTCGGCGGGGACCGTCGAGGGCCTTCAGACCGGCGAGGAGTACTTCTTCCTGGAGATGAACACCCGCGTCCAGGTGGAGCACTGCGTCACCGAGATGGTCACCGGGATGGACATCGTTCGTGAGCAGGTCCTGATTGCGGCCGGCGAGGAGCTCTCGGTGAGCCAGGAGGACGTGGAGCTTCGCGGGCACGCGATCGAGTGCCGGATCAACGCCGAGGCCGCACACAAGAACTTCGCACCGGCGCCGGGAAGGATCACCACCTATCGCGAGCCGGGTGGGCCTGGTGTGCGGGTGGACTCGGGCGTCGTCGCCGGCTCGGAGGTGACCCCGCTTTATGACCCGCTGATCGCCAAGCTGATCGTCTGGGACACCGATCGCGAACGGGCAACGGCCAGGATGCTGCGGGCCTTGGGCGAGTACGAGATCGGCGGGCTCGTGACCCTGGTCCCGTTTCACAGGGCGATCCTCGCCACCGACCAGTGGCGGGACGCCGAGACCTGCCGCGACCTGCTCGGCGACCGCAAGTGGTTGAAGTCGCTGGCGCCGTCGCCCGAGGCGTCCCCGGCTGCCGGCCTCGGGCCTGATCCGGGCGTTGAGCCCGAAGGAGCCACCGAGCGCGTTTACCAGGTCGAGATCGACGGGCGCCTCCACAGCGTCAAGGTGATCCCCGCCGCGGGGGCGACGAACCCGGGCGCCGCCGCCGGGTTGCGCCGCCCGCCGCGCCGCGAGCGCGCCGCCGCCGGAGCCGCCGGAGCCAGCGCCACCGAGACCCTTGTCTCTCCGATCCAGGGCACCGTCCTGAAGGTGGCGGTGAAGAACGGGGACCAGGTCGAGGACGGCACCCTGATCTGCGTGGTGGAGGCGATGAAGATGGAGAACGAGATCACCGCGCACCGCCCCGGCAAGGTCAGCAAGCTCGGGGTCAAGGAGGGCACCTCGGTCGCTGCGGGCGACGTGATCGCGAAGATCGCATAGATGAACAACTCCGCCGACATCCTCCGTTTCACGTCCGGTGTCGGCGGGTCAGGGCGCGTTACGGGGCGGCAGGCCGTAAGCACGTGAATCGCGACTTCGTCGCCAGCCCGGGCCTTCCGTGGCGCGGACCCGGTCCGGGCCGCCCCGACCTGCCGTTGCCCCCCAATCCGATGCCTCTGCGGCGCGGCGGCCGGTGGCGCAAGCGCTGGCGTTACCTGGGCGCCTATTCCGACGAGTTGCTCCTCTGCGCCGCGCGGGTCCAGGTCGGAAAGCTCGGGCAGACGTTCTGGGCGATCTGGGACCGCGAGCGCGGCGAGATGTGGGAGCGCACCCGGCTGCGGCTCCCAGGCGCGCGAGGCGAGGTCTGGACGGAAACGGGCGACGGCGAGGGAGGCCTGGTCAACTATGCGCCCGACGAAGGTTCGCTGGTGCGGATCGAGGCGCGCCGGAGCGAGGGCGAGGTGCGGGCCTTCCTCCGCGCGGGCGCCGGCGGGTGGGTGGAGGCGGTGTGTCCCAACGGGGAGGGCGAGTACGTGTGGACCCGAAAGCGGGCCGATGTCCCGGTGGAGTGCGACGTCCGCATCGGCGAGCGCCGCTGGCGGGTCGAGGCGCGCGGGATGGAGGACGAGTCGGCCGGCTATCACCCTCGCCACACGGTGTGGAGCTGGTCCGCCGGCGTCGGCCGCACCGGCGACGGGCGCTCGGTCGGCTGGAACCTGGTCAGCGGCATCAACGACCCGCCACAGCGCTCCGAGCGGGCGATCTGGGTGGACGGCGAGCCCTTCGAGCCGGGCCCCGTCAGCTTCGAGGGCCTGGAGGCGATCGCCTTCGACGACGGGTCGCGGCTCGAGTTCAGTGGCGAGTGCGAGCGGCGAAAGCAGGAGAACCGCCTCCTCGTCCGCTACACGTACCGTCAGCCCTTCGGCAGCTTCTCGGGCACCCTTCCGGGGGGGCTGGCGCTCGAGCGCGGCCTCGGCGTCATGGAGCATCACGACGCCCACTGGTAGCTCCGCGCCCGATCAATCTCGGTGGTTGGTTCCGACGGTCATGGCTTTTGACGTCCTATACACGTCGAAAGCCACGAGCGTGCCCATCCGTGCAGTCCCCACCTAGCCCGGATACACGCTCTCAACCTGCCAGCGCCAGGGTGGCTCCTCCGCCGCCGGGAAGGAGTAGTGGTTGCGACCGGGGAGGGTCTCGAGTGGAACCAGACGGGGGTTGGCCGTTTCGAGCAACGGGGTGGAGGCATGGTCGGCGACCTCCGCCGCGCTGGCGCGTCGCGTCACGCGAGCCCAGCCGACTCCGGGCCTGTAGAGCCAGTAGGTGATCTCGACTTGGCCGCCGGCCCGGCGTCGATCGACCACCGAGGTGAAGGCGCTCACGCGGCGGTTCGAGACCGTGAGCTCCGGGCGATCGCCGGGTGCGGCGCAGCTCTCGCGGCGGCAGTAGCGGAAGTCGACCGGCACCAGGGCAAGCCCCGAAAGCCCCGCCACAAGATCCGGCTGAGGCGCCAGGGCGCGCACCACCCCGGCGACCGGCCGTCCGTAGGCATCGGTCAGCGGGTCACGCCAGCAGGGTCCGGGCAGGCGCGGCGCGCAGCGAAGCTTGCGGGCGATCGTCGCGCCGAGCTCGCGGGCGGCCTCGTCGGTTGGTCGTGCCGCGAAGGCCGAGATCCCCGCCAGCAGCAAGAGCGCGATCAGCGCCACGAGCCCCACGTGCTCGACCGACGCGGCACCGTGTTCGAAGCTGCGGCGCACACGGCCAAGCTAGGCGTCGACCGCGCGCACGGGGTGCGCGCTGGGTGACGAAGCCGAAACCGCTTAGGAGAGGCCCTCGCGCGCTTCGCGCACGAGGGTGACGGCCTCGGGGAAGACGATCCGGATCGCGTCCCGGACCTGAACCGCCTGCTGGTCGCTGCCGCCGGTCAGGTCGAGGCGGTTGATGGCCGCCACGGTCATGTTGACCGCGAGCTTGATCGCGTTGTCGGCCCAGGCCACGCGTTGCGCGCCCTGCATCTGCTCGGCAAGCTCGCCCAGGCGCTCCCGCAGCTCGTCCGGATCGCCGAAGATGTTGAAGCCTTCGCTTCCTTCCACCCCAACGATGTTAGTCGTCGGGGCCCGGGGACTCATGTAGTCGGGCCTCGGGGACTCCTATAGCCTGCCGCTGTGGCGCTCCCAGGGCCCTCCGAGTCGTCAACCGCGCTGGTCACGGGCGCCTCCGCCGGGATCGGCGAAGCGATCGCGCGTGAGCTGGCATCGCGCGGGCACGGCGTCACCCTGGTCGCAAGGCGCGAGGAGCGCCTCCGCACCCTGGCCGGCGAGCTGAGCACGAGCCACGGGGTCCGCGCCGAGGCGATCGCCGCCGACCTGGCGGACGAGGGTGCCCGCGAGCGGCTTGCCGCGCAGATCGAAGGCCTCGGGCTCGAGGTGGAGATCCTGGTCAACAACGCCGGCTTCGGCGGCGCGGACACGGTGGTGGACTCGGACCGGGAGCGGCTCATCGCGATGCTTCGAGTGAACTGCGAGGCGCTGCTCGACTTCCAGGCGCGCTACCTGCCGCAGATGGTCGCGCGCGGTCGAGGCACCGTGATCAACATCGCGTCGGCCGCCGCCTTTCAGCCGATCCCCGGTACCGCCACGTACGCGGCGACGAAGGCATTCGTGCTCAGCCTCAGCGAGGCCGTCCACGAGGAGCTGAAGGGGACCGGGGTGACCGTGACGGCTGTCTGCCCCGGGCCCGTGAGGACGGAGTTCACGCGGGTGGCCGGCATCGAGCAGGCTGAGGACCAGCTCCCCGGCGTCTTCTGGATGACGTCCGAGGCCGTGGCGAAGGCGGCGGTTGACGCGGCCGAGAACGGGAAGCGCGCAATCGTCCCCGGCCTCTTCAACCGCGCCACCGCGCTCACCGGCCAGCACACTCCCCGCATGCTGGCTCTGCCGCTCGCCAAACGGCTCTGGAGAAGGCAAGCGCTCTAGTCCGCACTCCGCCGGCCAACTGCCACCAGCTCGCCGCCTCGGCCGGCGAGGGCGGCGAACAGCTCCAGCGGCGCGGAGACGATCGCGACGGGGATGGCGAGCAGCGCCGTCACGACTGCGTCGATTCCGAACTTGAGGCGGCCCACCGCGCCGCCGGGACGCAGGGTGCCGGCGCGGACCTGGCGGGCGAAGTTCTCGTTGAACGTGAACGCGTTGAGGATCGTCTGCCACATCCAGGCCTGGCCCCGACCTCGGTGCGGGCAGGAAAGCTCGTCGATCTCGAGGCCCGCCGCGGCGGCCAACGCGGGCAGCGACTGGGGAGTCGGGTAGAGGCGCCGCTTTGGCTCCAGCGCCGCCCAGTGCCTGCCCCCAAGCGAGGCCTGGACGCTGGCGCGGTTCGCGACCCGCAGCTCGAGCGTCCCCTCGGAGATACGCCGCGCGGAGCCGAGCAGCTCGGGGGCGGAGCTTCCGGGGGCCAGGTCGGCCGCAATTCCGAGCCCGCAGCCCTCGCAGCGCTCGAGCACAACGGAGTCGCTCGGGTTGCCCTGCTCACGGGAGTCCAGCAGCAGCCACCCGAAGAGCGGCTCGCCGCAGGCCGGACAGCTTCTCACTCGACCTCGTGCTCGACGCCGAACTCGCGGAGTCCCTCCAGGAAGTCGCGCGGGTCGAACGCCTCCGAGGGCGCCAGGGCACCGCTGCGGTCGTAGCCGGGGGCCGCGAAGCGAAGTGCGCCCTCTACCGTCGTCTTGGCGGTGAACCCATACGGGTCGGCGCCCGTCACGGTTCCCCGACGCCGGCGGGAGTCCTGCCGGGCCTCGCAAACGATCGTGAAGCTCGACTTCCGGCGACTTTCTTCGCTTGGCCCCTCCGGCAGGCGGGGGATGACCGCTCCCAGCGCCCGGCGCAGCGGCGTTCGCATCGCGAGCTGGAAGGGCGCCATGACCAGGGGGGCCACCCTCCCCACGAGCGGCAGGGAAACCAGTGTCGAGGCGGTGAGCAGGGTCCGCACCCGTGCGGTCTCGACGTGTCGCGGCACGGTGATGTGCTCGCCGGCCGGGTATCGCAGCATCCGCTGGCGGCCGATCGGTTCCGGAAAGTCCCAGCTCCCTCCGCCGACGCTCCGCGACGCGGACGCCAGCTCGCCGTCGCGCCACTCCGAGTCGCCTCCGGCCATCATCCCCAGGGCCGACAGTGCCGTGCCCCGGGTGGCGCCGAAGCCCTGTACCGCGTAGGCGAGCACGATCTCCTCGAGCGAGCCCATGCCCTCGGCGGTCAGCGCCGCGATCATGTCCCCAGGCACGTAGTCGAAGCCCATCGCGGTGACCAGTGCCACTTCCGCCCGGTCGGCGCTCGGGCCGTAGGCGTCGAACACCTTGCGCATGAACGGCTGCTCGCCGGTGGTGTCGAGGTAGTGCGTCCGCGTCTCGACCGCGGCCGCGAGGACCGGTTCGCCGTGCAGCCGGAAGGGGCCTGCACAGGCGATCACCGCCGCGCACGGCTCCAGCAACCCTCTCAGCGCCCCGGGGTCGTCCAGCGACGCGTCCCGAATCGGGATCTGGCCGCCGAGGTCCTCGGCGAGGATCTCGAGCTTCGCCCGGTTGCGCCCCGCCAGCACGAACTCGGCGCCGCGCCGTCGAAGCTCCGCAGCGATCAGCCGGCCTGTGTACCCGGTGGCCCCGTAGACGGCGATTGGCCCCGTTTGCTGGGGTGTTTCGGCCATTCAGGGGGATCCTATTGAGCGACGATCGCCGGTCCGCGATCCGGTTTAGCGCCCCCGCACGCAGCAGCGCGTTACGGTACGACCGATGCAGCTCCGCCAGATCATGACCAGCGGCGTCGTCACCGCCGGGCTGAACGCCGATGTGCTCAAGGTCGCCCAGCTGATGCGGGACCACCACGTTGGCTCTGTGGTGCTCTGCGATCCCGAGGGTGAGCCGGCGGCGATGATCACCGACCGGGACCTGGCGGTCCGCGCCCTCGCCGAGGACCGCCCGGGCTCGGAGCCCGCCAGGGAGCATGCTTCCCGACCGCTGGTCACCGGCGAGCCCGACATGGACCTTGAGGAGGCGGCGGCGCTGATGGTCCAGCACAGGATCCGGCGGCTGCCGGTCGTCGACGGCGACGAGTTGGCCGGGATCGTGACCCTCGACGACATCGCGGTCCGGACGGGCAACCTCGAGGTGGCGCAGCGGATGACCCAGGAAGTGATCGAGGGAGCGCTGCCCGGCTTCTTCTTCCACGAGCGCGGATAGAGGCGCATGCACGAAATGCCACAGCAGCGCATCTGGCGCGCTCGAGTTGAAGCCCTGATCGGCCTGGCCGCGCCTGCGCTGGACCTGGTGTTGAACGTCGGCGACCGCGTGTCTCGAACCCTCGCCCCCGGCGACAACGACTACTACCCGATCCGTGCGCCCGCGGAGGCATTCGAGCTCGGCCCCGTCCCGCGAGCTGACCAGCAGCGCCCACGCTCCGAGCCGGTCGACTAGCAGGCCTCGCAGCCCGCTAGCTCTCCGGCTTGTCCGCGTAGACGCGGCGACGGAAGACGTCGTCCACAAGCGACTCGACCCGGTCGAGGAAGAGGATCCCGTCCAGGTGGTCGAGCTCGTGCTGCACGCAGCGGGCCTCGAAGCCCAGGCAGTGGGCCGTGCCCGCGGCATGCTCGACCGCGATCGAGGTTGCGCGACGCACGTTGGCGGTCAGGTCGGGAATCGAGAGGCAGCCCTCGCGGGCGACCTCGGAGCCCTCAGCCTCGACGATCCGCGGATTGACGAGCACCAGCAGGCCATTGTCGGTGTCGGCCTTCGGGTGTCCGCGCACGTCGACGGCGATCACCCGTGCCGGCTCCCGGATCTGCGGGGCGGCCAGCCCGACGCAGCGCTCGAACGACCGCATCGTGTCGACCAGGTCGCGTCCAATCGCCTCGGCGTCGCCGGCCTGCGCGGGCGCCGCCACCTGCTTCAGCATCGGGTGCGGGTAGACGAGGACCTCGCGAGCGGCCACTAGTCGCTCATCTACGACTTAGAGGGCGTCGGCAGCGAGCGGACGGATGCTCACCTCGACCTTCGCGTTGTCCGCGACCTCGCTCAGCGCCGCCTCCAGGTCGGGCGCAGAAGCCTCGGGGATGGCCACCTCGATGATCATCACGTAGAGCGGAGAGTCCGCGGCGCCGGCGAGCCGCGTCTCGAGGCCGGTGATGTTCACCCCGCGCTCGGCAAGCGCCGCGCTGACGGCGTGGACGATGCCGGGATGGTCGGCGCCGTAGACCGTGATCACGTGCGAGGGGCGAGCGGCCGCCACGCCGAGGTCGTCGACCCGATTCACGGCGATCGCCTCCAGCTTGAGCTCCTGCCGGACGCGCTCGAGGCGCCCCTCGAGGTCGTCTGCGTCCGGCGCGCCGGGCAGCTTGACGATCAGCATCACGGCGAAGTGGCCGCGGAGGATCGACATCTGCGAATCCTCGATGTTCCCGTCCAGCTCCAGCAGCGCCGCGCTGATCGCCGCGACGATTCCGGGGCGGTCGCGGCCGATCGCGGTCACGGCGAACTCGGGCACGAGCCGTAACATACCCCGACTTTGGGCCGCGAGCGGATCATCGAGCGCGAGCGCCGCTGGGCACCCCCGGCGGGCGTCGTCGCCCTCGGCGCAACCGTGCTCATAGTCGCCTCGTTCCTGGCGCAAGTGCAGATCCCCGCCGAGGACACAACCTCGGCCCAATTTCACGCCTTCGACTCGCACCGCGGCGCGATTGCGACGTTCTCGTTACTCGCGGCCTTCGGATTTCTCTTCATGATCGGCCCGTTGCTCTACCTGTTTCGGGCCGCACAAGCGCGCAGTCCGCGAGTACGGGCGGCGATGGTCGGCTTCGTCTTCATCGGCCCGGTCCTGATGGCAGGCCAGGCGATCGTCAACTGGGTGGCGGTGTCGGAGATCTCCTCCGACTTCGTCGAGCAGGGCCCTCTTGTTCGGGAGCAGTACCCCCGTTTCGTCGATGACCTGAAGTCAAACAGTGCCTCGATCGAGAAGGTCACGCTGTACACGGACTCCCGCGAGATCGACATCGAGCTGAAGGACGGCAGCTTTCGAACCAGCGAATACCCGCCGGACGGCGAGCAAGCGCTGGTCGATCGGCTGGACGCCGCCGGCGTCGAGCACGAGGAGGACTCGAGCGGAGAGTCGGGCGACGCACTCGCCGAGCAAATCAGCGAGGACTCGACGGCTGCGCAGGTTGGAGGCAGTCTGCAGTTTCCGGCCCTGCTCGGCCTGATCGTGGCAATGGTCTACACGCCGCTGCAGGCGGTTCGGGCCGGCCTGCTGGCCCGGTTCTTCGGCACCCTGGGGATGGCGGTGGGCGTTTCGATCATCCTCCTGGGCCCCCCCGGCACCCTGATGCTGGCCCTCTGGATCGGGTGGCTGGGCCTGCTCTTCCTCGGCAGGGTGCCCGGCGGGCGCCCGCCCGCCTGGGAGGCCGGCGAAGCGATCCCCTGGCTGAAACCCGGGGAGGAGCCGAGCGGTGAGGCGCCGCCGAGCGGTGAGGCGATCGAGGGCGAGGCGACCGAGGTGCCGGCCGCCGCTGAGCAGCCGGAAGGCCCACCTGCGGGCCAGGCCGGCTCCCGCAAGCGCAAGCGCAAGCGCCGCCACTAGGCGGTCGATTCGAAGTTCCGACCGACGCCTATGACTTTGGGCCCCCTATAGGGATCGAAAGTCATAAGCGTGGAGCACTCGCTCGTTCGCTCGACCGGAATTCGGGGTGCCGTAGGATCTCCATGGAAGGAGAGGGCGATGGCGAGCACCACCGAGAGCGAGGCGCACGGGATCGACCTCGTGCACCGCTACCTGGAGGAGCACCGTGTGGCGCACGAGGTGGTCGACCACGAGCAGACGGACAGCGCGGCGCAGGAGGCGAAGGCCGCGGGCGTGCCGCCCGATCACGCCGCGAAGACGATCGTGTTGCGTGACGGCAACGAGTACCGACTGGCCGTGATCCCGGCCTCATGCCGGCTCGACCTGCGCAAGGCGCGCCTGGCGCTGGACGCCAGCGGGCAACTGAGGCTGGCGAGCGAGCCAGAGATGGAGGCTGACTTCGCGTCGTTCGAGGTCGGTGCGCTGCCACCGCTTGGCCCCATGCTGCCGGCGCCGGAGGCCCTCGACCTGCGGCTGATGGAACACGAGCGCATCCTCTGCAGCGGCGGAGATCATCGTCACTCCGTGCTCGTCGATCCGCGCGATCTCGCACGCCTCGGCGAGGCGACGGTCGCGGATGTCTGCGAGGACTGATCGCGAAGGAGGAGGATCAGATGACGCAGATCGAGCACGAGCCACTCGCCGGCCGGCGCGCCGCGGTGATGATCGGCCCCCTGTTCGAGGACGCCGAGGCGATCTACCCGTACTACCGCCTTCAGGAGGCGGGGGCGACGGTCGGCATGGTCGGCATCGACGGCGGAGAGACCGTGCGGGGCAAGAAGGGGATCGAGCTGGTCACCGATCAGGCGGCCGCCGACCTGGTGCCCGACGACCTGGACCTGCTGGTGATCGCCGGCGGCTTCGGCCCCGACAAGCTGCGCACCGACGAGGGCGTCAAGGCGCTGGTTCGCGGCCTGCACGAGCAGGGCAAGCCGATCGCCTTCATCTGCCACGCCGGCTGGGTGCCGATCTCGGCCGGGATCGTCGAGGGCCGCCGTGTGACCTCGGTGCCGGCGATCGCCGACGACCTGCGAAACGCGGGCGCCGAGTGGGAGGACGCGGAGGTCGTGGTCGACGGCAACCTGGTCTCCTCGCGCCGCCCACCCGACCTGCCCGCGTTCATGGCGGCGCTGATCGGCGTGGCAGTCGAGGCTGCGGAGCCGGTGGCAGCTAGCTGACCCGGGCCCGGCGGCGCAGGAGCGCCCCTGCGAGCACGAGTCCCATGCCGGCGGCGAGCAGCGGCAATACCGGCATGCCGCTCGAGGGGAGCTGCGAGGCGCTCCCGGCCGCGCCCGCCGAGGTCACCGCGGCGGACTCCGAGCCCGGGGCTGTGGAAGCGGACGGGTCCTGGGTGGACCCCGAGTCGCTACCGCCTCCGCCGCTCGCCGCCAGCACACTCACGGACCCCTGCATGAACGGGTGGATCGAGCAGATGTAGCTGAAGTCGCCGGCGCTCGTGAAGGTGTGCGAGTAGCCCTGGCCGGACTGCAGGAGGCCAGAGGCGAGGCCGCTACCGGTGACGTCGTGCGGCTCGGCCCCGTTGTTGGTCCAGTTGACGGTGTCGCCGGTGCTGACCGTGACCGAGCTGGGCGAGAACACATAGGCGCTCTGTGAGCTGCCATCGAGGATCGACACCGAAACGGAGCGTGCGGCGGCCCTGACTTCGGTCGAGGGGTCGGCGACCGGCGCAGGAGGCGGCGGTGTTGCATCGTCCGGCGGTTCGGAGGCCGGCGGGGGGGCCGGGCTCGGCTCGGGCGGGTCCGTACTGGGTGGCGGCGGTTGCGGCTCGGGAGCCGGGGGCTCGGGGGGCTGCTCAGGGACCACTGGTTGGCCGGCGCTGGGGTCGGCAGGCGTCGCCGGAGCCTGGGCGCCGACCAGCGTGGCGGGGATCGCCAGACAGACCATCAACACGCCGACGCCGATCAGCAGCGTGCTCGCCTTCGTTTGGGCGTTCCCCCTGGTCGCGGCCCTGTCTACGCCGGCGGGTATCGATGAGGCCTGCGGCGCCACCACTCACCCGAGCATACGGGTACGAGGCGGATCAGGTTCACTCGCGAGCCGCAGCCAGGCGCTTTCGGTGCGTGCGGATCTCGCCCAGGATGCGCTCCAAGCGCGGTTCGCGGGAGGAGTCCACGTGAGTCATTGCCCGAGCGATCGCCGGGTGGACGGCGGCAATCCGTTCGTGCATGGCTTGGGCCACGGCGCGGTAGGTCGGATGTCCCTCGCGACCGGAGCGAAGCTCGATCAGATGCATGGCCTCCCGCGCGTTGAGATCGAGCACGTAGCGGATTCGGTAGCCGAGGCAGAGGGCGTAGGGGGCGGCCTCGGCGAGTCCTTCGTCCTGGAGCCGCTCGAACTCGCGCCGCGAGATCTCGAGTGCCCGGTCGTATTCCGGCCCCGCGCCGGCATCGCGCACCTCCTCCGGGGTTGCCGCGCCCAGGTGCGGCCCCAGGCGTTGCCACTGGCAGGTCAGCATCCGGTGGCGCTGGAGGTCGCGGAAGCCGCCGTAGTCGGAGACGATCTCGAACCGGTATCGCACCGCCTCCCAGCCGCGTCCGGGGCGGTGGCGGCGGTTTCGCCGCTCGCCGGCCAGCTCGCCGATCAGCTCGGCGCGCTCCAGCGGGTCGAGGGTCCCGATCCGGTCGCGGATCTCGGCCTCCGAAGCGCTCGCCGACTCGAACAGCGTGGCAGCGAGCAGGTCCTCCTCGCCGCCTTCGACACCGACCAGCTCGACCGAGGGCGCGTCGCTCACGGTGGGGCGGTCCAGCCCCAGACGTGCCACCGTGCGCTCGGTGGCCCGCCGGCGTTCGCGCAGGTAGGCGATCCACTCGCCGCCGCGATCGGGTCGCTCGATGCGCCCGACGAAGCTCGGTATCACCTTGGTGAGCTCGGTGAGGATCATGTCGCCGTACTCGCGCGCCTCCGGGAGCGGCGAGGCCATCAGGCGGAGGAGGAGCTGCTCGTAGGCCTGGCCCGACGCAAAGATGCCGACGTGGCTCAGCGTCGAGGCAGGGAGCACGCCCCGCAGCAGGTCGAGCGACTTGGCGCGGATCGAGCGCCGCCAGGCGCCCTCCGGCTCCTCGGCACGGGGCCAGCGCTCCGCTGCCCACGACTGGACCGTTTTCAGGCTGCGTGAGTAGATCCGGAACAGCTCGTCCATGGCGGCCTCGAAGGGCTCGCCCAGCACCTCGTCGCGGTAGTAGCGGTAGCCGCCACCCTCCTCCATCGGCTGGTCATAGGGGATGTAGCGCGTCGACTGCTCCAGATAGGCGGCCAGCCGGCCGCGCTGGAGAACCTTGGTGAGTATGTTCGACACCCACTCGCAGGCCAGGTGGGCGCCACCCACCTGGCCGATCGAGTCGTCGCCGTAGCCGATGAATACCCGCTCATACAGCCCCGCGGCCCGCTCGCCTTCGACGCCGTCGAAGGGTCGATCCCCTGCGGGCACGTCGGCGGCGAACTCCTCGAGGAACAGCCGCCGCACGGTGCCCGCGTAGCGCGAGTAGCGGGCGAACATCGCCCCCTTCACCGTCTCGGGCAGGTTGGTCAGGCAGAAGACCGGCCGGTCGAGATTGGTGAAGTGGGGACGCAGGATCGCCTCCTCTTCGGGGGTGAACGACTCGACCGGATAGCGCACGAGTTGATCCTAGTCAGCGTCGCGGCGGGGCCATGCTCAGGCGTTTGCGGGCTTGGTAGGGGGCGAATCGGTGCCCCTGGCGCTTTTGTTGCCGCATGAGCAACAAAGGCGCCAGGGGCATGGAGCGAGCTCCCGTGCCCGAGGGGAAGCGTGCCCTAAGGGCCCTGCCGACGGACAGCGTTCACGATCAGGCTTGCTCCGGCCGCGAGTGCCAGAATCACCCACGCAACAAACATCGCGTCGACAGCGGTCTTGAGGTTGTCGCAGGCGAACTCGAACTGGTCGGCGCAACTGTCAGCGGACCAACGAACGAGCCACCAGACCGAAGCAGCCCCGACCGCCACGAACCCGACGCCCACGAGCCGCTCATGAAGCGAACGAAGCTGGCCGGCCATGAGCAGGACGATGGCCAAGATGGCGGTGATCCAGTAGAGCGGCAAGAGCTCGTCACCGAACACGGTCGTCCAGAGGTACCCGAGATCGACTGGGGGGTTTCCCAACGCCAACGCCGATCGGAGCGGCCCCGCGGCCGTGGCGCCACCCTGGCCGAGTTGCGCTCCTATATGAATCGCAACTCGGCCAGCGCTTCTGCTCGCCTGGCGTCAGCCTCGCGCGAGCGCCACGGGTGTCGGCGGCTCAAACGGCCAGCGAGGCAACGGCCACCACGACCGCGATCGCGGTCGACCAGGCAACGGCGGCGGCGGAGATCCGCAGGTCCAGCCCGTACGCGTGAGCGACGATCATGGTGTTGATGCCGCAGGGCATCGCGGCGAGCAGCAGGTAGGGGCCCGGGAGGTCGATCAGCGGTAGGGCGATCAACAAGAGCAGCCCCGGCGCGACCACCAGCCGCAGCCCCACCGCGGCAGCGACCGCGGCGTCGAGGGGCGGCGGAACCGGGATCGTGCCTTCCTCGGCCTCCTCGGCCAGCGCTGCGCCGACCGCGAAGAAGCCGAGCGGCAGCAGGGCGACGATCGCGATCCGCGATGCGTCCACCAGCGCATCCGGCGCCAGCGAGTCCGGCGCGACCAGCGCCAGCGCCGCCGCGTAGAGCGGCGGGTTGCGGGTGAAGAACGCGACCACTCGCTGCCGGGGGGTCTCGCCCGCCCGATCGCCGAACGCCGCGCCGATCGAGAACGCACCCACGAGCAGGGCCGGCGCAGAGACCAGAACGTCGTAGATCACCGCCTCCGACAGCCGGTCGAAGCCGAGCAGCGCCGCGACCAGCGGATAGCCCAGGTAGCCGGTGTTGGCAACCAGCGTGCAGCAGATCACGGCGCCCACCGCGGAGCGTCGGAGGCCCAGCAGCCGCGAGGCCACCACCCAGGCGAGCAGTGCCGCAAGCGCCAGCGCCAGGTACGCGAGCCCGATCCCCAGCCCGACGTCCGCGTCGAACTCGACCCGGGCCAGGTTGAAGAAGGTGGTTGGCGGCAGCACCACGTAGAGCACGAAGAGCAGCCCCCGGCGCGCCGCGATCCCGGCCCGTCCGCCGTAGCGACGCTCCGCCCAAACACCCGCGGCCGTCGCCACGATGATCGCCGACACGATCGCCGTCATGGGAATATCCTCGCGCGGTGAGCGCGAGATGAGGTTCGGCCTCTTCTACGAGCACCAGCTCCCCCGCGCCGAAGGCCAGCCCGACGAGGCCAAGCTGCTGGCCGACGCCCTCGAGCAGGTCGAGCTGGCCGACCGGCTGGGGATCGACTACGTCTGGGAGGTCGAGCACCACTTCCTGGAGGAGTATTCGCACTCGAGCGCCCCCGAGGTCTTCCTGGCCGCCGCCAGCCAGCGCACGAGCCGCATCCGCCTCGGACACGGGATCGTCCAGGCTCCCCCGGCCGTCAACCACCCCGCGCGGGTGGCCGAGCGGGTGGCGACGCTCGACCTCGTCTCCGGTGGCCGGGTGGAGCTCGGGACCGGCGAGGGCAGCTCGCAGATGGAGCTGGGGGGGTTCGGCGTCGATCGCGAGCAAAAGCGAGCCCAGTGGGAGGAGTCGCTGGACGCGATCACCCGCATGTTCGTGGAGGAGCCGTTCGCCGGCTACGAGGGCCGCTGGGTCTCGATGCCTCCCCGAAACGTCGTCCCGAAGCCAAAGCAGCAGCCCCACCCGCCGCTGTGGGTGGCCTGCAGCCGGCGGGACACGATCCTGACGGCGGCGCAACGGGGGCTCGGGGCGCTGTCGTTTGCCTTCGTCGAGCCGGAGGCGGCGAAGGAGTGGGTGGACTCCTATTACGAGCTGATCGAGTCCGAAAGCTGCCTGCCGGCGGGCTTCGCCGTCAACCCCAACGTGGCCGTGGTGCTGCCGATGATGTGTCACCGCGACGAGGCGACGGCGATCGAGCGCGGTATCGACGGCGCTCATTTCTTCGGCTTCTCCCTTGCCTACTATTACGCCTTCGGCGAGCACCGGCCGGGCCGCTCCAACGTGTGGCGGGAGTTCGAGGAGCGTCGCGCGGAGGTCGGCTTCGCACGGGAGATCGTCACGCCCGACGACGGGCCGCTCGGCGTCCGGCTCCTCCAGCAGGGGCTGGGAAGCCTGCGCGGGGCGATCGGGACCCCAGACCAGGTCGCGGACCTGATCCAGCGCTACGAGGCGGCCGGCGTCGACCAGGTGATCTTCGTTTCGCAGGCCGGCACCAACCGCCACGAGCACATCTGCGAGAGCCTCGAGCTGTTCGCTGCCGAGGTCCTGCCCCGGTTTGCGGAACGCGCCCCGGAGCGCGAGCGCGTCAAGGGTGAGCGGCTGGCGGAAGCGATGGAGAGGGCGCTGGCACGCCGGGCGCCCCCACGCGAGGCGGATCCGGACTACGTCGTCAGGCCCGACGGCGAGCCCGCGCCCGCCCGCGCGGAGGCGGCCGCTCGCGGGGCGGACCGAGACGGCGCCTCCGAGCGTGGCCAAGCCGCGCGGGAGCTGGCGACCCGTCTCGGGGAGACGGCTTTCGCGAGCCTGGTCCGCGGTCGCACGGACGAGCAGCTCCACCGCCTCTTCGACCGGGGGCCGGGGCTGACGGTGATCTTCAAGGGGATGGAGCGGGCGTTCATTCCCGAGCGGGCGCACGGCTTCGAGGGCGAGATCACCTACGAGCTGAGCGGTCGCGACGGGCCGCGGAGCTGGACGATCCGGATAGGTGAGGGACGGGCGGCGGTGCGTCGTGGGACAGCGGCCGAGCCCGCCGTCACCTTTCGTGCGAGCGTGCCCGACTTCGTGCGCTTGGCCGCCCGGGAGGCATTCGCGCCGAAGCTGCTGCTCGAGGGCGCCTTGGTGATCGAGGGCGACTTCGCCCTGGCCGGCCGCCTGCCCGAGATGTTCGGCCAGCCGCTTCCCACCTGATCCCTGCGGCTTCGGTCACGCCGCCCAGACCCGGTCAGGGGATGAAGGCCGCGAGCGCCTGGCCCGCGTTCGAGGCCCAGTCCACAAGCGGTGAGGGGATGATGCCGAAGAAGATCGTCGCCGCTGCGAGCCCCCCGGCGGGGACCAGGATCGCGAGACAGCGGGTGCCCGGCGGCGGGCTCGGCCCGTCCCCGCGAGGGATGCCTTGCGGGTCGGCCTGCGGCGAGCCGCCCGCCATCGCCGGCATCTCGGCGGCGGGCTCGGGCCCCAGCGGCTCCACCGCGGGGCGCATCCAGACGGCGGCGACCACCCGCAGGTAGTAGGCGAGCGAGATCATGGTCCCGATCGCGATCGCCACGGCGAGCCAGGTGTAGTCGGCGTCCACTGCCGCCTCGATCAGGTAGAGCTTGCCCATGAAACCGGCTGTCGCCGGCAGGCCGGCCAGCCCCAGCATCGAGATCGTCAGCGGCCAGGCCAGCTCGGGGCGGTCGCGGCCAAGTCCCTGGACCGCCCCGATGTCGTCGCCGAGCTCGGTCTCGCGCTCGCGGACGACGATCACACAGAAGGCGGCCAGGTTCATCAGCGCGTAGGTGGCGAGGTAGAAGATCAGCGCGTTCACCCCCAGCTCGGAGGCGGCGACCAGGCCGACGAGCATGTAGCCGGCCTGGGCGATCCCCGAGTAGCCGAGGAGCCGCTTCAGCGAGTCCTGGCCGAGCGCGCCGATGTTCCCGACCACGATCGAGACCACGGCGAGCACCGCCAGCGCCGGCTGCCAGTTGTCGACGGCGGGGCCCAGCGCGACCTCGAAGAAGCGGACGAAGACACAGAACGCGGCCACCTTGGTGGCCACGGCCATGAACGCGGTCACCGGCGTGGGGGCGCCCTGGTAGACGTCCGGCGTCCACTGATGGAAGGGGGCGATCGAGATCTTGAAGGCGAGCCCGGTCGCGGCCAGCGCGACCCCGATCAAGACCAGCGGATCGTCCGCGAGCCCGGCGGCGATCCCCTCGCGAATGCCGCTGAAGTCGGTCGAGCCCGAGCCGCCGTAGATGAATGCCAGGCCGTAGAGCAGGGTCGCGGAGCCGAGCGAGCCGACGATCAGGTACTTGAGGCCCGCCTCGAGCGATTCCCGGCGTAGCAGGGCCGAGCCACAGAGCACGTAGAGGGGCACCGAGAGCAGCTCGATCGCGACGAAGAACGAGACCAGGTTCTGCGCCTGGGCCAGCAGCACCATGCCGAGGACCGAGGAGAGCAGGAGCGCCTGAAACTCCCCGTGACGGGGCTCGGATCCGGGACGCTCGGCGGCCGGCTCTCGCCACGACAGCGGTATCACCACTGCGGCGGCGAGGATCGCGATCAGGGCGCCGGCCAGGCCGAGCTCGTCGAGCCGCAAGGCTCCCGCGACCAGGTCCTCGCGCTCGCCCCACTGCCAGATGCAAAGGCCGGCGGCGGTCGCCAGCGTGGCCAGCGAGAGGGTCGAGACCAGGAGGCGCTGACGCCGCTCCCCGACCAGGCCGGCGAGCAGCACCGCGCAGATCCCGGCGGTCAGCGTGATCACGGGCGAGAGTCCCGCGTAGTCGACCTCAGGGGCGGTGAAGCTCATCGATCGCCTTCGGAGGCCACAGCCGCGACCTTGTCCTCCACGGCCGCTTCGCCGCGGCTCAGGATCAGCCCCGGGTACAGGGCGAGGGCGACGATGCAGGCGACGAGCGGGGCCAGCACCGCCGCGTCGCGCAGGGCGATCTCGCGCGAGTCCACGTTCTCGGGAGGCCGACCGTGCATGGTGCGCTGGAAGAGGCGGATCGCATAGAAGGCCGCCAACGCGACCCCGGCGATGGCCACGAAGGCGTAGACGATCTTGGCCTGGAAGACCCCGATCAGGATGTAGAACTCGCCGATGAAGTTCGCGGAACCCGGCATCGCCAGGGTCGCCAGGGTGACGATCAGGAACAAGGCCGCCAGCACCGGCGCCCGCATCGCGAGGCCGCCGAGCCGGGTTATGTCCTCGCTTCCCGAGCGCTCCCAGAGCAGGGCGATGATCAGGAAGATCGGAGCGACGACCAGGCCGTGGTTGACCATCTGAAGCACTGAGCCGTCGGCGCCGTCGGGGCGCAGGGAGAAGATCCCGATCGTGATGAAGCCAAGCTGGGCGATCGAGGAGTAGCCGGCGATCAGGCGCACGTTGGTCTGCGTGAACGCCATCACCGACCCGTAGAGGATGCTGGCCACGCCGACCGCCAGGATCAGCTCCTGGTAGGTGACGGTGGCCTCGGGATAGAGCGGCAGCGCGACCCGCAGGAAGCCGTAGGCGCCTACCTTCGAGAGCACTCCCGCGAGCAGCGCCAGCACCGGCAGGGGCGCGGCCCGGTAGGCGTCGGGCAGCCAGCCGTGGACGACGACCGCCGGCATCTTGATCAGGAAGGCGGCGGCGAAGAAGAGGAAGATCCACTCCTGGCTTCCGCTCGAGAGCGTGTGGGCGCTCAGGTCGGCGAGCGAGAAGCTCAAATGCCCGACCTGGTCGGAGGCCAGAACCGCCGTGGCGATCGCGGCGACCAGCATCAGCAGCGAGCCGACCAGCGTGTAGACGATCATCTTGGTCGTCGCGGCGATGCGGTTCTCGCCTCCGAATGCGCCGATCAGGAACCAGAACGGCACCAGCATGAGGTCGAAGAAGAGAACGAAGAGCAGCAGGTCCTGAGCCAGGAAGGCGCCCAGGGTGGCGGTCTCGCCGAGCCCCAGCATGAAGAAGTAGATCCGGCGGCGATCCGGCATCCGGAAGGTCGAGAACACCGTCACCCCCGCCCACAGCAGGGCCGTCAGCAGGACCAGGAAGAGGCTGATCCCGTCCACCCCGAGCTGGTAGCGGACGCCGAGGTCCGGGATCCAGCTCTCGGAGACCTGGTGCTGGAGGCCGGCTTCGGCCGTGTGGAAGCCGGCGACAAGCGCGATCGCCAGCCCGAGGACGATCCCCGTGCCGAGGATCGCCGAGACCCCCACTGCCCGTCGCGGCACCACGAAGCAGAGCAGCCCGACCGCCACCGGCAGCCACAGCATCACCTGGATCACGGCACGCACCCCCATGGGCGAGGAGCAATCGGCAGCCGTGGACGACTCATGAGCTGACGATCAAGAAGTAGAGGCCCAGGGCGGCGAAGCCGCCCACCACCAAGAGCGCGTAGGCGCGCACGAATCCCGACTGCGCGCCGCGAACGACCATCCCGACCCCGCGAACGGCGCCGACGGTCCCGGCGACGATCCCCTGCACGACGACCCGCTCCAGCACGGTGTTCGCGAAGCGGCCGACCGCGATCAGCGGCCGGTAGACGAGCGCGTCGTAGAGCTCGTCGAAGTACCACTTGTTGACCAGGAAGACGTACGCGGCGTGCGCCCTCGCGCGCAGGCGCTCGGGGGTCTGCGGCGCGACCACGTAGAGGTAGTAGGCGGTTGCGATCCCGAGCAGGCCGAGCACCCCGCCGACCCCCAGCCCGAGCCAGGCATCTCCGGTGGATACGTGGATGTCCCGGAACAGGGGCGAGTCCTCGAATGTCGGCTCCAGGAACGTGTCGAGAACGTGATCGACGCCGGGGACCTGCACCAGGCCGCCGAAGATCGCCGCCAGGCCGAGCGCAGCCATGGCGAGTGCCATCGGCCAGGCCCGCTCGGCGATCTGATGCTCGGGGCCGGGGAAGCCGACGTCCGTGTCCTCCTTCTCGCCCGTCATCGGGTTCTGCGGCTCGGCGTGGGCCAGATGCCCCTGCTCGAGCTCCCGAGCCTCCGGACACGGCTCTCGGTAGACGACCCGGAAGACGATCCGGAAGGCGTAGATGGCGGTCAGGAAGGCGCCCACGTAGCCCCCGATCGCCAGGATCCAGTAGAAGCCGCCGCGCTCCGCAGCGAAGGCGAGGATCTCGTCCTTGGAGAAGAAGCCAGAGGTGCCCGGGAAGGCCGCCAGCGCCAGGGCGCCGACGATCAAGAGCGATGACGTGAACGGCAGCGCGCGCCGAAAGCCGCCCATCCGGTCGATGTTCTGGGTGCCCGCCATCGCCGCGATCACCGAGCCGGCGGCCATGAACAGAAGGGCCTTGAAGAACGCGTGGCTCATCAGGTGGAAGAGGCCGGCCGCGTAGGCGCCGATCGAGACGCCGACCACCATGTAGCCGATCTGGCTGATCGTCGAGTAGGCGATGATCCGCTTCAGGTCAGTGACCGCGAGCGCCACCGTCGCCGCAAAGATCAGCGTCGCCAGTCCGATGAACGCGGAGATGTCGGCAGCGGTGGGAGCCTCGACGAACAGGGGGTGCATGCGGGCGATCAGGTAGACGCCCGCGGTGACCATGGTGGCCGCGTGGATCAGGGCGGACACGGGAGTGGGGCCCTCCATTGCGTCGGGAAGCCAGGTGTGGAGCGGCAGCTGCGCGGACTTCGCGAACGCCCCGACCAGAATCAGCAGGCAGATCGCCACCACCACGCCCTCGTTGGTGGCGAACTGCTCCGGCGCCGACTCGAACATGGGCAGGTAGTCGAAGGTGCCGAGCTCGCGGAAGATGAAGAAGGCGGCGAGCACCAGGCCGACGTCGCCGATCACGTTGATCACGAAGGCCTTCATGCCCGCCGTGGTCGCCGTGTTCCGCCGGTACCAGAAGCTGATCAGCGCGTAGGAGGCGAAGCCGACGAAGGCCCAGCCGACGATCAGGAGCACGAAGTTGCCCGCCAGGATGAGGAGCAACATCGAGAAGACGAAGAAGTTGAGGTAGCTGAAGTACCGGGTGTAGCCGCGATCGGACTCGAGGTAGCTGATCGAGTAGAGGTGGATCAGCATCGAAACGCCACTGACCACCAGGATCATGAACACCGACAACGGGTCGACCAGGATCCCGAGCTTGACGTCCAGGCCCGCCGCCGAGGCGTAGGTCCACAGCGAGGAGGTGAGCTCGCGGCCCGACGCGGGTTTGTCGAGCAGCACCACGAGCGCCGCGATCGAGTTCACGAAAGCGAGCGCGATTGCGCCGGTCCCGATCCACCCCGCGGCCCGGCCGGGCAATAACCGCCAGCCGAACGCGTTCACCAGGCAGCCGGCGAGCGGGAACGCCAGCACCAGCCAGGCGTAGGTGGTCGCGCTCACCCGCGGAGGTCCCTCATCTCATCGACGTTCAGCGGCAGCCGGCGCCTGAACATCGCCACGATCAGGCCCAGCCCGACCACCACCTCGCAGGCGGCGACGACCATGACGATCAAGGCGAACACCTGGCCGTCCTGGTCGCCCCGGTCGCGGGCGAAGGCGACCAGGGCGAGGTTGCCCGCGTTCAGCATCAACTCGAGGCAGAGCAGGATCACCAGCGGGCTGCGCCGGATCAGCACGCCGGCGGCGCCGATCGCGAAAAGGAGCGCCGAGAGAACCAGATACCAGGTGACGTCCATTAGGGAACCCCTCCGCCGGAAGCCTCGCCTTCGCCTACCAGGGAGCCCGAAGGGCGACCGGTCATCCGAGCTTGCTCGGATGCGGCGGGTTCGGGCGCGGACGGGGCGGCAGGCTCAGCCGCGTAGGGAGCCGAAGGCGACCGATCATCCGGCGAAACCGGATGCGGGACTTCGTCCCTGGCCCCGGCGGGTGCCACCCTGGTTCGTCCCGCCAGGACGACCGCCCCGACTGCGGCGACGAGGAGGAGCATCGAGGCGGCCTCGAAGACGACCAGGAAGCGCTCCAGCAGCAGGTTGCCGATCGCCTCCGGAGATCCGAAGCCGATCGGCAACGTCGGCCCCTCGCTGTCGAGGGAAGACAGCCCGGTGCCCAGGATCGCGATCGAGAGCTCGACGAAGAGCGCCGCGGCCAGCAGTGGGGCCAGGAATCGCTGGCCCGGGATCGGCTCCCAGATCGGCTCCTCGACCTCGCCCACGTAGGCGGCCACGAAGACGTACAGGACCATCACCGCGCCCGCATAGACGACCACCTGGGCGGCGGCGACGAATTGCGCGTACAGCAACAAGAACAGCCCGGCCAGGGCCACCAGGTGGACGACCAGCGCCAGCACGCTGTAGAAGGGGTTCCGCAACGCGATCACGCCCACCGCCCCGGCGACGGCGCCGATCGCCCCGGCGAAGAAGGCGACCTCCACCATCAGGTGGCGGCTCCGGCGGAGGAGCTACACGAGGCCCGCGGCGCGCAGCGCGTCCGCCTGCTCGGAGAATGACTGTATCCGCACCACCTTGCCGTCGCGGAGGGTCCAGACAAACCCCATCGGCACGTCGAGGTCGATGCCGCTGGCCCGCCCGCGGGCGCGGAGGCGGCCCAGCACGACGACCTCGTCGTCCGCGTCCCGGAACTCCTCGGCGTCGACCTGAACGTACTCCCAGTCCTGGTCGAAGTCAGCCAGCATCTCGCGCACCCCGTCGTGTCCCCGGTAGGCCTTTCCCTCGAGCTGGGCTCGCAGCGGATGCAGCTCGACGTCCGGCTGCATGTCCTGGACCACCGAGTCGATGTCTCGATCGTTGAAGGCCTCGACCAGTCTGCGGGTGATTTGGACGTTCTCGGTGGACACGGCGAGCCCAGTATCTCGCTCATTCGCCCTCCCGGCGCAGAGGAGTCCGCTCGACCGGCTCCGCGAGCAGCATCTCCTTGGTGAAGATCAGGTCCTCGCGGTTGTAGTCGGCGAGCTCGTATTCGTGGCCCATCGTGATCGCGTCGAATGGGCAGGCGACCTCGCAGTAGCCGCAGAAGATGCAGCGAGCCAGGTTGATCTCGTAGATCTCGGCGTAGCGCTCGCCGGCGGAGACGCGCTCGTCGGGATCGTTCTCCGCCGCGACGACCCGGATGCAGTCCGCGGGGCAGGCGGCGGCGCAGAGCGAGCAGCCGACGCACTTCTCGAGACCCGTGTCCTCGAAGCGGTGCAGCTTGTGGCGGCCCCGGAAGCGCGGGTAGACAGGGGTCTTCTCCTCCGGGTACTGGATCGTCACCGGGCCCTCGATGATCCGTGCAAACGTGGTCTTCAGGCCGCGCAGGGTCTCGCCGAAGGCCCGGTAGGCCCCCTTGGCACCGCCGGGCTGCGGCCCGCGCTGCACGGCGACGACCGACTCATCGGACAAGTACGGAAACTCTTCGCTCACGTGACCGTCACCAGGATCGCCGTGACCAGGACGTTGAGCGTGGCCAGCGGCAAGAGCACCTTCCAGCCCAGGGACATCAGCTGGTCGTAGCGGATCCGCGGCACGGTCGCCCGCACCCACATGAAGACGAACACCAGCGCCAGGATCTTCACCAGCACCCAGATCGGGTCCAGCCAGCCGGGGCCGGGGCCGTGCCAGCCGCCGAGGAAGAAGGTCACCGCCACCGCCGAGACGACGAACATCTCGATGTACTCGGCCAGCGCGAAGGAGCCGTAGCGCATCCCGCCGTACTCCGTCTGGTACCCCTGCACCAGCTCGGCGTCGGCCTCGGGGAGGTCGAACGGCGCGCGGCTGGCCTCCGCGAATCCGGCGACCATGAAGATCAAGAACCCGACGAGCTGCGGGAACACGTACCAGATCGAGTCCTGCGCTTCGACGATCGAGACGAGCGACAGGGAGCCCGCCATCATGATCGCCCCCAGAAGCGCCAGGCCCATCGAGATCTCGTACGAGATCAGCTGCGCCGCCGAGCGCATGGCGCCCAGGAAGCTGTACTTGGAGCCCGAGGCCCAGCCGCCGAGCAGCAGCCCGTAGAAGCCGATCGAGCCGAAGGCGAAGAAGTAGAGGATTCCGATCGAGACGTCGATTCCGTAGAAGCCGACCCCGTCCTTGACGTTCCCGAACGGGATGATCGCCAGGGTCGCGACGCCGCTGAAGATGACCAGCGCGGGGGCGATCGCCCACAGGATCGGCACAGCGTTCTCCGGCCTGTAGCCCTCCTTCGTGATCAGCTTCACCGCGTCGGCCAGCGGCTGCAGCAGGCCGAAGGGCCCGACCCGGTTGGGCCCGTAGCGCGACTGGAAGCGACCCAGGACCTTGCGCTCGACCACGGTCAGGACCGGCGCGATCGCGAACACGGCGGCGAAGATCACGATCGACTTCACCACCAGAACCCAGGTGGCCTCGGCGAACCCGACCTCGCCGATCGGCAGCGTCACTTCTCGCCTCCCACCTTCGCGATCTCAACGAGCACGCCCGGCTCCAGCGCGTTCGCGTTCGCTTCGACCGTCCCCTCGACCAGGAAGCCTGCCCCCGGCCTGATCCGCTCGCGGATCGCGAGGCGAGCCCGCACGCTGGCTCCGTTCGAGCGAACGTCAACCTCCTCGCCCTGCACCACTCCCAGCCGATCCGCGTCGGCGGGTGACAGCTCCAGCGTTTGCCGCGGCGCCAGGAACCTCAGCGCGGGGCTCCGATCGGTCACCTCGGACGCCCACAGATCGCGGTACGTCCCGATCTGTAGTCCGGTATGCGTATCGCCATCCCCTTCCAAGCTCAACCAACCCGAGATCGAGGCGCCGTTCGTTTCGCGCTCGGGAAACGCCGAAGCCGCATCGCGCTCCTGCCAGCGGACCCCGCGGCCGCCGATCTCCTCGTGGGTGATCCCCGCGTAGAACGGGACCTCGGAAGCGATCGCGGAGAGCGCCTCGGGCGGCGAGTCGATCCCCGTCTCGTCGCCGAGCAGCGCGGAGAGCTCCACCAGCACCTGCCAGATCGGGCGCACGCCGTCGGGCCGGGGCACCCCTGGGCGGAGGCGCTGGAGGCGCCCGTCGGGATGGGTGACCGTGCCTTCCTTCTCGGCGTAGAACTCGGCCGGGAAGACGACGTCGGCGTGCCTGGTCGAGGCGTTCTCGAACATCGACACAGCGAGGACGAACTTCGCCTTGCCGAGCGCCTCGGTCCACGCAGGCCCTCCGGGGAAGTCGCGAACCGGGTCGGCGTTGAGCAGGAACGCGGCCTCCAGTTCTTTGGCCGCGAGGGCGTCGCGGATCTCGCCCGCGTTGCGGCCGTCGGAGGCTTCCGACAGCCCCGGCCCGGCGTGGGGCAAGCATCCAACTTCGCGCAGGCCCCGCGCGTTGGCGCCGTCCGGGATCTCGAGCAGCTTCGCGTTCAGCTTGGCGGCGATGTCGACCAGCGCGCGATCGGCTTCCCCGCCCCAGACGATGACCGTCGAGCCCGGCTCCAAAACACCGGCAATCCGCTCTGCGTCGCCGGCCAGCTCGCCCGGGCCCCGCTCGTAGCCTTCGAGCCCGACTTCCGCCGCCAGGGCCCAAAGAAAGCCCCTGGTGAAGCCGGGCACATAGCGGGCGGTCTCCTCGGCGCCGCCGTCCAGGGCGCTGGGGCGGTCAGTCGCCACGGCCAGGCGGGTGCCGTTTCGCCGCACGACCTTGCGGATTCGCAGGTCGAGGATCGGCATGACGTGCAGCGGGTCGGTGCCGACTACAAGGATCGACTGGGCGGAATCGAGGTCGGCAACGCCTGCAGCCAGCTCGGGCCGCGACAGCTCCAGGAGCAGGTCGCGCGCGGCGGGGTCCGGCGGGGTCCGGCCGCCAACGCTTTTGCGCGGCGGCTCGCTGGCCCCCCCGCGAGGGCGAGAGTCCACATGCGGCGAGCCGAGGGCGCGGCGGATGATCCGCTGCGCGAGGTAACCCTCCTCGTTGGAGGACCCTCCGCCGACGATCGCGGCCGTTCGCTCGCCGGCTCGACGAAGGCTCGCCGTCGCGGCTTCGAGCGCCTGCTCCCAGCCTGCGGGGCGAAGCTCGCCGCCCTGGCGGACGAGCGGCTGCGTGATCCGGTCCCCGGACTCCGCCATCTGGTAGCCGAACCGCCCCTTGTCGCACAGCCAACCGTCGTCGACCTCGGGATGGTCGCGGGCGAGGACGCGCTCGATCTGCTCGTCGCGCACCGTCAGGATCACGTTGCACTGGCTCGGACAGAGCGTGCAGATCGAGCCGGCGTCCTCGATGTCCCACGGACGGGCCCGGAACCGGTAGGCGTCCGAGGTCAGCGCCCCCACCGGACAGAGCTCGATGATGTTGCCGTGGAAGGGAGCGATGTAGGGGCGGTCGTCGAACGTGCCCACGAAGGTCGACGCGCCCCGCTCCAGGAGCTGGAGCTGCTCGTCCTCGGCCACCTCCTGGCTGAAGCGCACGCAGCGGTAGCAGAGGATGCATCGCTCGCGGTCGATCTTGATCAGCGGCGAGAGCGGGATCGGCTTCTGGAAGTGGCGCTTGGGGTCGATCACGCGGCTTCGCCCCGGACCCCAGCCCATCGCGATGTCCTGCAGCGGGCACTCGCCGCCCTTGTCGCAGACCGGGCAGTCGAGCGGGTGGTTGACGAGCAGGAACTCCACCACGGACTCCTGGGCAGCCTGCACGCGGTCGGTGCGCGTGTACACGACCATCCCATCGCGGACCGGGGTCGAGCAGGCGGTCTGAAGCTTCGGGATCCCCTCGATCTCGACCAGGCACATCCGGCAGGCGCCCACCGGCTCGCCGAGCTTCGGCTCGTAGCAGAACACCGGGATCTCGACGTCGCCGTGCTTGGCGGCGTCGACCAGCATCGTCCCCTCCTCGGCCGGCACCTCGACCCCGTCGACGAGGAAGCTGATCTGGGGACGGTCACGCATGCCGACCGCTCGCTGGGGCTAGGGACGAAGTCCCGCCTCCGGCTTCGCCGGATGACCGGTCGCCTTCGGCTCCCTGGGCGTGCAAACCTGCCGCCCCGTCGGCGCCCGAACCCGGCGAGTCGCTTGCGACTCGTCGGATGTGTTCTTCGAATTCCTCCCGGAACTTCGCCACCATGCTCGAAACCGGCATCGCCATCGAGTCACCGAGCACGCACAGGCAGTGGCCGATGATGTTCTCCTGCACCGAGGCGATGATGTCGAGGTCCATCGGGGTCGCCTCGCCCGAGATCACCCGCTCGAGCATCTTCACCGTCCAGTTGGTGCCTTCGCGACACGGCGTGCACTTTCCGCATGACTCGTGGTGGTAGAAGCGCGCCGTGCGCAGCGCCAGCTCCGGAATCGAGATCGAGTCGTCGGCGACGATGATCGACCCCGAGCCGAGCATCGAGCCCGCGTCGGCCATTGCCTCGAAGCTGTATGGGAGGTCGAGCTCGGCCGCGGTTAGGATCGGCGCCGAGGAACCACCCGGGAACCAGGCCTTGACCTCGCGTCCGGGCGGCGGGCCGCCGGCTAGCCCGTAGATCAGCTCCCGGGTGGGGATCCCGAGTGCGACTTCGTAGTTGCCGGGCCGCTGGACGCAGCCCGACACCGAGACGACCTTGGTGCCGGGCGACTGCTCGGTGCCGAGCCCCTTGAACCACTCGGCGCCGTTGGCGACGATGTGGGGCACGTTGGACAGCGTCTCGACGTTGTTGATCAGGGTGGGCCCTCCGTAGAGGCCCTGAATCGCCGGGAACGGCGGCTTCAGGCGCGGGTTGCCGCGCTTTCCCTCAAGCGCGTCGAGGAGCGCCGTCTCCTCGCCGCAGATATAGGCGCCGGCGCCGCGGTGGACGACCACCTCGACGCGGGAACCACTGCCGAGGATGTTCTCGCCCAGGTAGCCCGCCTCGTACGCCTCGGCGACCGCGCGGTCGAGGATGTCGGCCACCGCCGCGTACTCGCCCCGGATGAACACGAATCCCCAGCCGGCCCCGGCGGCCAGCGCCGCGATCGCGATCCCCTCGATCAGCTGGTGCGGGTTCTTCTGCATCAGCTCGCGGTCCTTGAACGCGCCCGGCTCGGACTCGTCGGCGTTGCAGCACAGGTACTTGGACATCTCGCCGCGGGGAAGAAAGGAGGCCTTCCTTCCCATCGAGAAGCCGGCCCCGCCGCGGCCGCGGAGCCCGGACTCCTCCAGCACGCCAAGCAGCTCCTCCGGCTCCAGGTCGCGGAAGGCGCGCTCCAGCGAGCTGTATCCGCCCAGGCGGCGGTAGGTGTCGATCGAGGCCAGCCCCGGCTCGTCGAGGCTCTTGAAGAGCATCCGCGTTTCAGGGGCGGGTTCGGGCTCGGGGCCGCCGGCTGCGGGGCGGTCGGCGAGCGCCTTGTCCGGTAGGACCTCGGCGCCAGAGCGAAGCTGCTCCACCGCGGTCTCCGCGTCGCCGGCGTCCAGGGGCCCGTAGTAGCGCTCGTCGATCGAGGCCATCGGCGCGATGTCGCACGCCCCGAGGCACTCGAAGCCCATTACGAAGACCTCCCCGTCCGCCGAGCTGGCGCCTCCGTGATCGGCCTCGTGGGCATCGGCGCCGGCGGCCTCGCTGAAGGCGCGGAGCAGGTCGTCCGCCCCTCGCATCCAGCAGGAGATGTTGTGGCAGACGAGCACCTGGTGGCGCCCCACCGGAGTCGTCCGGAAGAGGTCGTAGAAGGTCGCGAGGGACTCGAGGTAGCCGGGGGTCACCCCCATCACCGCCGCCGCCTGGCGGACGCCGTCCGGGGTGCACCATCCGTACTCGCGCTGAACGGCCCAGAGCGCAGGAAGCGCGGCCGAGCGGATCTCGGGGTAGCGGGACATCGCCGTCTCGATTTCCTCCCGCAGCTCGTCGGGCACGTCGACCTCGTGCAACTCGGGAATAACTCCGCCGGAAGCCTCGCCTTCGGCTACGTTTCCGGCGGGTTCGGGCGCGGACGGGGCGGCAGGTTCAGCCGCGTGCACCGGGACTTCGTCCCTAGCCCCGGCGTCCATCATCGGTCGATGCCTCCCAGGATCGGGTCGAGCATCGCCAGGTTCTGGATCAGGTCGGCGACGTAGCCGCCCACGGACATGTCGCGAAGCGCCTGCAGGTTGACGAACGAGGGGTCGCGGAAGTGGACTCGGGCCGGCTTCGCCGAGCCATCGGCGACCACGAAGCAGCCGAGCTCTCCGCGCGGTCCCTCGACCGGGTAGTAGGCCTCGCCCGGCGGCACCCGGAAGCCCTCGGTGACCAGCTTGAAGTGGTGGATCAAGGCCTCCATCGAGGTCGAGAGCTCGTCGCGCGGCGGCAGCACCACCTTGCGGTCGTCGGCGATCCACGGGCCCTCGGGCAGCCCGTCGAGGGCCTGCTCGACGATCCGCACCGACTCGCGCATCTCCTGCACCCGCACGCGGTAGCGATCGTGGCCGTCGCCCACGGTGCCCACCGGAATCTGAAAGTCGAAGTCCGCATAGGCGAGGGTGGGATCAACCTTGCGCAGGTCCCACGGCTCGCCGGCGGCCCGCAGCAGCGGCCCCGTTACCCCCAGGTCCAGCAGTCGCTGGCGCGGGACGACGCCGACGTTCCTCGTCCGTTGCAAGAAGATCTCGTTGCGGTTGAGGATCGCCTCGTACTGATCGAGCCGCGAGGGCATCTCGGCGCAGAAGGCGCGGGCCTGGCGCTCGAAGCCGACGGGGATGTCCTCGAAGACGCCCCCGACCTGGAAGTAGCGGGTGTGCATCCGCTGCCCGGTCGACAGCTCGAACAGGTCGAGGATCCGGTCGCGGTCCCGGAAGCAGTAGAAGAACATCGACATCGCGCCGAGGTCGAGGGCCCCGGTTCCGAGCCAGACGAGGTGCGAGTGGATCCGGTTCAGCTCCAGGTGGATCACTCGCAGGTACTTGGCGCGCGGGGGGATCTCCAGCTCGAGCAGGCGCTCCACGCAGCCGACGAACGCCTCCATGTTGAAGAAGTAGGAGAGGTAGTCCATCCGCTCCACGAACGGGATCGCCTTCCAGTAGGACTTGTCCTCGCAGCTCTTCTCGATCCCCGTGTGCACGTAGCCCACCACCGGCTTCAGGTCGCGGACCACCTCCCCCTCGAGGCTGACCAGCAGCCGCAGCACCCCGTGGGTGGCCGGATGGTGCGGCCCCATGTTGATCGTCATCAGCTCCTGCTCGGGCGCAAGCGCCTGTCCGGCCGCGGTGCGTTCCACCAGGGCGGTGCCGATCACCTGGGCGTCCGTGCGCGAGATGACGTCTCGGCCCAGGTCGCTCATTCGAACCAGCGGGGAACTTGACGCTCGTTGTGGGTGAAGATCACCGGCTCGCCCCCGACCGGGAAGTCGCGGCGCTGCGGCCAGCCGACGTAGTCCTCGGGCATCAGGATGCGCCGCAGGTCGTGGTGGCCCCGGAAGATGATGCCGAAGAAGTCGTAGACCTCTCGCTCGTGGAACTCGGCCGTGGGGAAGACAGGGACGCAGCTGTCTATTTCAGGAAGCTGGTCGCCTCCTCCGCTGCGCGTCCGGGGGCGACCGGGTTCGCTTGGGTCCGCCTCAGGGTCGGCAAGCGCCGCACGAACCCGCAGCCTCTCGACCCGCGGCATGTTCAAGAGCTCGTAGACGACGCCGAAACGCGGCTCGGCCGGCAGGTAGTCGACCCCGTGGAGGCTGGCCAGGAAGCGGTACTCCTGGCCGGGGGTGTCACGCAACCAGCCGAGCACAGCGAGGATTTGCTCCGGGTCGACGATCAAGCACGCCTGCCCGTGCTCGTGGTAGGTGCCACGCACCGAGCCCGCCGCGGTCTGGTCGAGGTCCTGGGCGATCAGCTCGAGGCCGGGCGCGTCGGGCATCAGCCGCTTTCCCCGGCCAGCTCGGCGTGGCGGGCGACCGAGAGCTCCCGGGCGACGGCGTACGCCTCGGCCTCCTCCGTGGACGCAGTGCCGGTCGCGGGCCGGGCCCACTCCTCGGTGCCGATCGCGTTGTAGCGGCGCCTCCAGCCGGGATCGGGGTCGCCGAGGATCATCCGCTGAAGCTTGTTGAACCCATACAGGAGCGCTTCCGGGCGCGGCGGGCAGCCCGGGACGTGGATGTCCACCGGCATGAACTTGTCCGCCCCCTGGACCACGGCGTAGTTCGCGAACATGCCGCCCGAGGACGAGCAGGCGCCCATCGAGATCACCCACTTTGGCTCCAGCATCTGGTCGTAGAGGCGCCGGATGACCGGGGCCATCTTGATCGCCACCCGGCCGGAGAGGATCAGCATGTCGGCCTGCCGGGGCGAGGCGCGGAGGTTCTCGGCGCCGAACCGCGCGACGTCGTAGCGTGGGCTGACCATCGCCATCATCTCGATCGCGCAGCAGGCCAGCCCGAAGGTGGCCGGGAAGATCGAGTTGGCGCGCCCCCAGCGCATCGTCTTGTCGAGCGTGGTCGTCAAAACCGACTCGGCGACGTGGCGCTCGAGCGCGGGGCCCTCCAGGTCGCCTCGCAGGAGGTCGCGGGCGCGCATTTGCCGGACCCGAAGCTCGGCGGCCGATTGCGGCTCTTCGAGCGGCGAGAGCGCGCGAAGCTTCTCGCGCTTTATCTCCAATCGAGCGCTCCCCTTCGCCACACGTACGCGAGCGCGACCAGCAGCAGGATGACGAAGATCCCGATCTCGACCAGGACGAAGACCGAGTTCGCCGCCGCGAGGATCACCCCCACCGGGTACAGGAAGACGACCTCGATGTCGAACAGGATGAACAGCATCGCGATCATGTAGAAGCTGACGCCGAAGCGGAAGGTCCGCGAGACCTCGGTCGGCAGGCCGCATTCGTAGGGCTCGCTCTTCACCCTGCTCGGGCGCCGCGGGCCGATCAAGCCGTTGATCATCGCCAGCGCCCCTCCCACGATCACACCGAGGGCGGCGAACACGATCACGGGGAGGTAGCTGCGCAGCAGCACGGGAGCCGAGTTATATACCCACTTTGTGTCAGGTTGCTACATAGTGCTTTTCCGCATCAGCAAGCCGATTTCGGCGGCGGCGGCCTGAGGCGATGGTCGCCCTTCACGTCGTGCTGGGGATTGCGGTGATCGCCACCAACCTGGCGGCCGGGGTGTGGGGCGGGATCGCCTGGCTTCGCCAGGCGCCGTCGGTCGGCTTTTGGTACGCGCTGCGCGTTGCGCAGGGGGCGGCGGTGCTTCAGGTGGGCATGGGGGCGATCCTGCTGCTCTCCGGCCGGGAGGGCAACGGCCTTCACTACCTGTACGGCGTCCTGCCGATCGTCGTCGCGCTTCTCGCCGAGGCGGCCCGCGCCGGAGCCGCCGAGCGCGAGCTGGTCGGCCTCGATTTCGAGTCGCTGCCGAAGGACCGCCAGCGGCTGACCGCGCTGGCGATCGTCCGCCGCGAGACCGGGATCATGGCGGTCTCGGCGCTGGTCATCTTCCTGCTCGCCCTGCGGGCGGCGACCAGCTCGGGCTAGCCGCCCAACCGCGGGCGCCCGACCAACGCCGCCTTTGGCGGGTTTGTTGCGCACGTGAGCAACAAACCCGCCAATCGAACTCAACTACTGCCGGTCAGCGGCCGGTACTCGCCGCGGTGAAAGATCAACGGCTCGCCCTCGGAGTGCTCGAGGTCGAGCACCGCGCCGGTGGCGATCGTGTGGTCGCCGCCGTCGTGGACGTCGCGCAGCTCGCAGGCGAGCCAGATGAGGGCTCCCTCGATCCTGGGGGTTCCGGCCCGCTCCTCGAAGGCGACGCCGTCCCACTTCTCCGGGTGCGGGTCTTTGGTGCTGAAGCGCCGGGCCAGCTCCGCCTGGTCGGAGGCCAGCACGTTGATGCCGAAGCGGCTGGCGTGCTCGACCGCGACCAAGGTGCGGGAGCCGAGGTCGAGCGCGGCGAGCATCAGCGGTGGCTCCAGCGACAGCGAGGCGACGGCGTTCGCGGTCGCCCCCGCCGGCCCCGCCGCGGGGCCGATCGCGGTGATCACGGTGACCGCCGTCGGGAAGCGCGACATCGCGGCGCGCAAGGTGGCCGGCTCGATCTCGGTTGGCATCAGGGCACGAGGCTCGCGGTCACGAAGCGGAAAGTATGATGCCGCCCGCGTGCGCCCCGTCCTCGCGTTCACAGTGGCAGCCGCGGCGGCCCTGGTCCTGGCCGCGTGCGGGACCGAGGGGATCTCGGTGTCGCAGGACGACCCCGCCCATCGCGGAGCGGTGCTGTTCGCGGAGCGGTGCTCAGGCTGTCACACGCTGACGCCGGCGGGGACTCAGGGGACCGCCAACCGGGCGCTTCGTGCACAGGGCCCGAATCTCGACGAGCGCGCCGAGAGCGTGGACGACGTCCTGTTCGCGATCCGCAACGGCGGCTTCTCGGGCGCGATCATGCCCCAGAACATCGTCACCGGCGAGGAAGCGATCAGCGTCGCCGAGTTCGTCTCCAAGTACGCGGGCCGCGAGGCCAGCGAGGCTCCGCAACCGGGCACGGGGTCGGGCTCCCAGTAGGCGAGCGCGTCCGGATCCAAGTGCCCCACTGATGCTCGACCTTCGGAGTATCCGCGAGGTTCCCGAGCCGGCTCGGGCCGCGCTCGCGCGCCGCGGCGCCGCCGACGCCCTCGACGAGTTGCTCCGATTCGACGAACGCCGCCGGGAGCTGCTCCCCGAGGTCGAGGAGCGCCGGGCGCGGCAGAACCGCGCCTCCGATCAGATCGCCGCGGCGAAGCGCTCCGGGGAGGATGCCGAGCCGCTGATCGCCGAGATGCGCCAGGTCAGCGCCGAGGTGAAGGAGCTCGAGTCCGAGCTGGCCGAGGTCGAGTCGAAGCGCGACGAGCTCTTGTCCACGCTTCCGAACCTTCCGGAGCCGGAGGCTCCGGAAGGGTCCACCGAGGACGACGCCGTGGTCCTGCGGGAGGTCGGCGAGCGCCCCCGGTTCGAGTTCGAGATCCGCGACCACCTCGACCTGGGTCTCGCCAACGGCTGGATCGAGATGGAGAAGGCGGGCGAGGCCTCGGGCTCGCGCTTCGCCTACCTGCTGGGCGACCTGGTCCTGGTCGAGCTGGCCCTGGTGCGGCTCGCGATTGAGCTGGCGGGCGGCGAGGGATTCGTCCCGGTGGTCCCGCCGGTGCTCGTGCGCGAGGGCCCGCTCTACGGCACCGGATTCTTTCCCGGCGAGCGGGAGATGACCTATGAAATCCCCCGCGACGAGCTGTTCCTGGTCGGGACCTCCGAGGTCTCGCTCGCAGCCCTGCACGCCGACGAGATCCTGGACGCCGGAGACCTGCCGCGCAGTTACGCGGGGCTGTCCACCTGCTTTCGGCGCGAGGCCGGAGCCGCCGGCAAGGACACCCGCGGGATCTTCCGCGTCCACCAGTTCGACAAGGTGGAGATGTTCTCGTTCGTCCGCCCGGAGGAGTCGCGGTCCGAGCACGAACGCCTGCTGGCGATCCAGGAGCGGATCCTCCAGGCGCTCGAGATCCCCTATCGGGTGGTCGACATCGCCGTCGGCGACCTGGGAGCCGCGGCGGCGCGCAAGTTCGACTGCGAGGCTTGGATCCCGAGCCAGGAGCGCTACCGCGAGCTGACCTCCTGCTCGAACACGACGGACTATCAGGCGCGGCGCCTCGGTGTCCGCTTCCGCCCCGAGCCAGAAGCCACGCCCGTGCACCCGCACACTCTCAACGGCACCGCGGTCGCCGTCGGCCGGACCCTGATCGCGCTGCTCGAGAACGGGCAGCGGGCCGACGGGTCGGTCAGGCTGCCGGGCGCGCTCCGCGACGCAGGCGCGCCGGCCCAAATCGGCGGTCAGGCGTGAGCGATCCCGCCTCGGTGGCGGTGGCGCGAAAGTGTCATTGCCGCGGCGTTATCGGGCCATCTACGAACATGACGTTGTTGATCGGATCGCCGCCGATCCAGATGTAGATTCCCTCCCCGGTGCGGCCCCAGCAGGCTGGCTCGAACAAGGTTCCCTCGGAGGCGACGTTGGTCTCCCCGCACTCGAGTTCGGGATAGAGCTCCTCGACCCGCTCGATCGGGTCGCCGGGACTGAGGCCGCGGCGCGTCGTGGCTCTCTCGCTGGTCACGAGCACATCGCAGGTTCTGTCTCCGTAGGAGAAGAAGGAGACACCTCGATAGCGCAGGGCATTCTCGCGTCCTCGGGGCCGGCACCCGCCCAGGTTGCCGGGGTGAGTCAGGTCCACGGGCTCAACGCCAAGCGGGGTCGTGTTCTTGTAGATGTTGTAGGGCGGCGCTTCGCCGAAGACCCGCTCGATGGTGGCCGTGTCGTCTCCGATACCGACGCCATCGACTGCGCCGCTGCCCTCATCGACGGCGAGGCGCGGGCCCGACGGCGCTATGTCTCCGGGGCCGTCCTCGCCTCCGCACGCCGCCACGAACATTGTCGCCACGAGCGCTCCGAGAATACGAATGCCGCGCCCAACTCGCCGGTTGGGTGTGTCTTCAAGGAGATGCGGCCAATCCAGCTACTCGCCCTCGCCGCTTCGCTCGCCGTCCTCCGCGTCCAGGGTCAGCGCGCAGGAGTTGATGCAGTAGCGCTGCCCGGTCGGGTTCGGG
>JBBPIK010000006.1:0-6616 GCA_038040415.1 Actinomycetota bacterium | reverse complement strand
GTCCAGGGTCAGCGCGCAGGAGTTGATGCAGTAGCGCTGCCCGGTCGGGTTCGGGCCATCGTCGAAGACGTGCCCGAGGTGGCCGCCACAGCGCGCGCAGACGACCTCGGTGCGGCGCATGAAGAGGCTGTTGTCGGGGCGGGTCTCGACCTTGTCGTCGGCCATGGGGTCCCAGAAGCTCGGCCAGCCCGTGCCGGAGTCGAACTTCGTGTCCGAGCCGAACAGCTCCTGGCCGCAGCCCGCGCACCTGTAGACGCCGTCGGCCTTCTCGTCCCAGTAGGCGCCGGTGAAGGCGCGCTCCGTGCCCTTGTTGCGGAGGACCTCGTACTGCTCGGGCGTCAGCTCCGCCTGCCATTCGGCATCCGACTTCTTCAGTTTCTCCATCTCAACTTCCTCGTTGATTTCGCCCATCTGTGCCTCTCATCAGGTTAGTCGGCGAGTCGCGCCGGCCATTACGCATACGATCCGGACCGATGCCCGAGGAGGCATTCTTCGTTCCTGAGGGGGATGCCTATGCCCCCACCGAGCTGACCCGGGGGCCCTGGGATCCCGACTCCCAGCACGCGGGGCCGCCCGCCGCCCTGCTCGGCCGGGAGATCGAGCGGCTCCCGGACAAAGGGGAGCGGCAGGTGGGGAGGATCACCTTCGAGATCCTCCGCGCGGTGCCGATCGCCCCGGTGCGGGTCGAGGCCCGCGTCGTACGCCCAGGCCGCAGCGTGGAGCTGGTCGAGGCGAGCCTCTCCGACTCCGAGGGCGAGGTGATCAGGGCCACCGCCTGGCGCCTGCGCTCAGCGGAGATCGAGCTTCCCGCCGGGCTGTCCAGCGCCGATGGGCCGGGGCTGATTGGCACCTCCCCGTCGACGCTTCGGCCCGGTTTCGCTCCGCCGGGGGTCGAGGAGGCGCGGCCTGGCACGTTTCCGCCGACCGGCCATGACGTCGGCTACCACACCGCCATGGAGTACCGGTTCGTGCAGGGCGACTTCGGCGTTCTCGGCCCGGCCGTGGTTTGGATGCGCATGCGTCAACCGCTCGTCGCGGGTGAGGAGCCGTCGCCGCTTCAACGGGTTCTGGTCGCCGCCGACTCGGGCAACGGCGTCAGCGCCACGCTCGAGTGGGGTCGCTACCTGTTCATCAACGTCGACCTCACGGTCCACCTGCATCGCCCGCTGGACGGCGAGTGGGTCTGCCTCGACTCGATCACGATTCCCGAGCCCGGCGGCACCGGGCTCGCTGACACGGCGCTCTATGACGGTCGGGGGCCGATCGGGCGGGCGCTCCAGACCCTGCTGATCGACCAGCGCTGATCGCGCCGGGCGCCCAGTGGCGCGTTTCGAACCCATGCGGTCTGAAACGCGCCATTGATGCTCGATTTCCGGCGGGTGCCCTAACGGTCCGCCGCGTAGCCGAGGATCGAGCGATCGATCAGCCACTCCACCGGCGCCCGGTCGTCGGTGTACACGCTGCCGCCGGAAAGGCGCGGCCCGAGCCTGCCCGCCTCGCGCCGGGCCAGGCCATGGAGGCCAGGTGGCAACAGGGGGACGGCAGCCCGGAGGCGGGCAGCCGAGACTGGCGCCTCGCTGGCGACGAGCAAGGTGTTCGTGTCCTCGATCGGGTCGCGCAAGAGGCTCGGGAAGACCTCCAACATGGTTCGCCCGAGCACCTGCTCCAGGTCGTCGCTGCCCTCCGGGTGGCCGGCGTTCGCGATCACGACGCCGCCGGGCACGAGGCGGTCGCGGACGAGCTCGAAGAACTCGCGCGTGGCCAGATAGAAGGGGATGTACGGCTGGCGGTAGGCGTCGACCATGATCACGCCGTAACCGCCCGATGAGCGGCGAAGCCACGGCCGTGCGTCCTCGTTGTGGATGGTCAGGTTCGGGTTGTTCCCCATGCCGAAGTAGCGGCGGCCGATTTCCTCCAGCTCGGGATCGATCTCGACCCCGTCCACGCGCGCGCGGGGGAAGAAGTGGCCGTAGGCGCGGGCTGTGGTGCCGGCGCCGTTGCCGAGTATCGCCACCCGTCGCGGGGGCCGATCGAGGGCTGTGAACGGCAGCACCAGGTATCCGTCCCAGACGTCGCCGGTGAGGAAGCTCCCGGGTCGGTAGAGCGAGTGCACGGCCTGCCCCTCGTTCAGCTCGAGCAGGCGGTTGCCACTCGGCTCCTCGACCACCCGGATGTACTGGAAGGCGCTCTCCTCCTCATAAAGGACGCGCCCCTCCCCGGTCGCCTTGACGGTACCGACGGGGAGCGCGAACGCGCCGATCAGCGCCGCCGGGAGGGCCAGGAACCGCCAGCCGAGACCGAGGGCGGCGGTCAGGGCCAGTGCCGCGGCGAAGGCCAAGAAGGTCCGCTGGGTGCCGGCGAAGGGGATCAGGACCAGGGCAGCGAGCATGGTCCCGAGCAGCGAGCCGGCGGTCGAGATCGCGTACAGGCGCCCGGCCACGCGACCCGAGTGCTCCACGTCGGGGACCGCTAGTCGGAGCGCGTACGGCGAGCAGGCGCCGAGCAGGATCACCGGCACGGCAATGAGAAAGAGAACGCCGACCAGCGAGCCGACGAAAGCCCCCGCGGAGACTGAGTCGAGGGCGTCCACCGAGACGTCGAGGAAAGGGCGGGCGACGAACGGCACCACCGCAAGGAGCACGGCCGCGCCCATGACCAGCAGGCAGAGGCCACGGAGATGCGGGTGGCGGTCGCCGAGCCTGCCCCCGATCCAGTAGCCCACAGACAGCGCCACCAGCACTACGCCGATCGTGTTCGCCCAGACGATCGTCGAGGCGCCGAAGAACGGCGCCATCAGCCGCGCCGCGGCGATCTCGGCGCCAAGGCTGGCCGATCCGACGATGAAGACGAGAACCTGCAGGTAGCGGATGGGGGTCACGGGCGACGGCATGGGGGTCATCGGCGACGCGGCCGATCGTAGGCCAACGGTCAGCCGGGCTCGGCTACCGTGGCTACCCCTGACGCCGCGCTTGAGCCCGACACCAACCGTCCTCGTCGCCCGCCGGCTCCTGCCGGCCGGGATGGAGCTGCTCGCCGGGAGGTGCACGATCAGGGATGGCCGCCTCGAGCTGACCCGGGAGGAGCTGCTGGAGCTGGCGCGGGACGTCGAGGCGATCGTCGCGGACCCGACGGTGGCGATCGACGAGGCCGTGTTGGAGGCGGCCGGGCCGCAGCTGCGAATGGTCGCCAACTTCGCAGTCGGCTACGACAACGTCGACCTCGACACCTGCAGGCGTCGCGGCGTCGCGGTCACCAACACCCCCGACGTGCTCACCAACGCCACCGCCGAGCTGGCGCTGGCGTTGACGCTGGCGGCCGCGCGGCGGATGAGCGAGGCGGAGGCCGACCTGCGCGGCGGGCGCTGGCAGGGCTGGGATCCGGGCGCCTACCTGGGCCTGGAGCTGACGGGGGCGACGTTCGGAGTCGTCGGGTTGGGACGGATCGGGCGCCGCTACGCCGAGCTGGTCGCGGGCTTCGCCGGTGAGGTCCTTTACGCCAGCCGCACCGCCAAGGAGGACGCCGAACGGGAGTTGGGCGTCCGCCGGGCGCCGCTGGAGGAGATCTTCGGTAGCGCGGACGTGGTCAGCCTCCATCTGCCGGCGAGCGATGAGACGCGCGGACTGGTCGGGCCGCGAGAGCTGGCGGAGATGAAGCCCGCGGCGATCCTCGTCAACACCTCGCGCGGGCCGCTCGTGGACACTAGGGCGCTGGCTCGGGCCCTGCGCGACGGCGAGATCGGCGCATCGGGCCTCGATGTCTACGAGCACGAGCCCGACGTGCCGAGCGAACTGCTCCAGGCGCCCCGCTGCGTGCTCTTGCCCCACATCGGCTCCGCCACCACGCGAGCGCGCGAGGGCATGGCTCGCCTGGTTGCGGAGAACGTGCTCGCCGTGCTCGGCGGCGCGGAGCCCCCCAACCGGGTCGCCTGAGAGTGGAGAGGGCCACGCAGATCTTCCGCCGGGTCGTCGTGGTGCTCGACGGGAGTGCGGCGAGGCATTAAGACACACACCCGTGACGATCTGGTCTTGACTGGGCACACGGGGTCGCGGAATGTAGTTGCGCCGTGAGTGAGGAAGAGTCGATCGACGTCTACGTCCCGGGCGGTCCCGGTGACCCGCGAGAGGAGGCTCCGGCACCTCCGGGGGTGACCATCCGTACGGGGCCGCCGCTTCACCCGGATGACGTCGTCGTCGGGCCCGGCGGGATACCCGTGACCTCCGTCTCGCGGACGCTCATAGACCTGGCCGAGGTGATGGAACCGGACGAGTTGCGCGGCTGCTTCGAACGTGCTCGGGAGCTGGGGCTGTTGGATCTCGAGGCGCTCGCAGCATCGCGCTCGCGGGTCGAGTGGCGACCCTCACTGGCGATGCTCGACGAGATCATCGCCGAGTACCGATCGCCTTGACCGAGCCCGAAAGCGAGGCTCGTGTAGACTGCCAGTCTACATGGCCACGACGACGATTCGTGTCGAGATGGAAACGCGAGACCGACTGAACGAGCTGGCTCGCCGACGGCGGGTGCCGGCGAGCCGAATCGTCGATGAGCTGGTCCGCGAGGCGGATGATCGCGCGCTCCTCGAGTCCGCCAGCGAAGCTTGGCAGCGGATGGCTGACTCGGATGCGGTCGCGGGCTACCGGGCGGAGGCCGACGATCTCTCCGCCTTCCACACTCGCCTGCCGGACGAGTGAGGCAGCCACCGGCGCAGGGCGACATCGTCTGGTGCGACCCGGATCCGACGCGAGGTCGCGAGCAAGCGAAGCCGCGACCGTTCGCGGTCGTCTCGGTCGATCAGCTCAATCGCTCACCCCTCGGGCTTTCGCTCGCGGTGCCGCTGACCCGCACCGACTTCTCGAACGCCCTCCATCTTGAGATCGCGCAGTCTGATGGGGGTCTGAAGGAACGAAGCTTCGCGATGCCTGAGCAGATCCGCGCGGTCTCACACGAGAGAATCACGCGCCGGCTCGGCAGCCTCCGCGGCGCCACGCTCTCCGATCTGCTGCGACGCTGTCGATTGCTGCTCAGCGAGTCGACCTCATAACCCGGAGGTCCGCTCTGTCGGCGGCAGTCTTGCTCTTGCCTGCCATCATCCCGCGCCGTGCGCCCGGACCTTCGGCCTGAGAACCTGACCGAATGGCTCGCCTTGCGATTCAACCTCGCCCCCCGGCCGGTCGGCGAGGCGATGTTCGGGATGCCGATGGCGCGCTCGATCATCGCGGGTGTGCGGCTCGGGATCTTCGAGCGGTTGGCGAAGGGGCCGGCGGGCGCGGACCAAGTCGCGCGCGAGCTGGAGCTCACGCCCGCGGGCACGCGCCTGCTGCTCGACTCGCTCTACGCGCTCGGGCACGTAGAGCGCGACGGGAGCCGCTACGAGCTGACGAAGACCGCGCGGCGCTGGCTGGACCCCGCGTCCGAGACGTACGTCGGCACCTTCATCGAGGACTGCTCCCAGTACTGGGAGTGGTGGTCGCAGCTCGAGGAGGTCGTCCGGACGGGCAAGAGCTTCGAGCTGCACGACACGCCGCCCGAGGACCCAGCCTGGCAGACCTACATTCGCGGGCAGTTCGAGCTCGCCCGGCTGTCTGCGCCCGAGGTTGCAAAGGCGCTGAGGCTGCCGGACGAGCCGACCGCGCTGCTCGACGTGGCGGGAGCCCACGGCTGGTTTTCGGCGGAGCTATGCCGCCGGCATCCCGGGCTCAAGTCCACCGTGGTCGATCTTCCCGGCAGCGCGGCGGTGGGCCGGCAGATCGTCGCCGAGCACGGCATGTCCGGCCGCGTCGAGCACCGCGAGGGCGACGCGTTCGAGGTTGACCTCGGAGGTCCCTACGACGGCGCGCTCTGCTTCAACCTGATCCACCACCTGAGCCCGGAGCAGAACGTGACGCTGTTTCGCCGGATCCACGAAGCGCTCAAGCCCCGGGGGACGTTCGCCGTGCTGGACCTGTTCACGCCGAAGGAGGGCGCGCAGGCGGATGCCTCGGCATTCCTCGGGCTGTTCTTCTACCTCACCTCGGGTGCCGCCACGTACAGCCCGGATGAGCTGGCCGCCTGGCTGGCGGAGGCAGGATTCGAGAAGCCGCGGCGGGTCAGGATTCGCCGGATACCGAACCAGGCGCTGTACGAGGTGCGGAAACCGGGTTAGGCGGGCGCGCCGGCCTTCTCGCGCTCCGCGGCGGCCGCCTCGACCAGCTGCTTGTAGCGGACCTGCTGGCCGGCGGCGCCCCAGTTTCCGTCCGGCACCTCGCGAATCACGGTCCAGACGCGGATGCCCTCGCTCTCGTCGAGGCCGGCGGCGCGCAGGATGGCCTGGTTGAACGAGTCGACGAGGATGCCCTTGCGCCGATCCGAGAGCGCCCCCTCGGGCACGGTGACCTGGACACGGAAGCGAGGCTCGCCACCGGGGCGGCCGCCGACCGCGAGCATCTCGGGCTCGATCTCGTTCGCGTACACCCAGGTGATGGAGCGGAAGAACTCGGTGTCGGGCGCCTTCTCGGCCGCGAGCATCTTTGTCGCCAGCTCCTCGAGCAGCTCCTCGCGGGCGTCTGGGGAGATCGCGCCCTTCGGGTAGGTGAGGTCGAGCATCGGCATGGTCCAAACCTCCTGGCCGGTCGTGGGGTCG
>JBBPIK010000072.1:0-11337 GCA_038040415.1 Actinomycetota bacterium | reverse complement strand
GCATCGCGGGCGCGTTCGCCGCAGCGCGGGATGACGGCAGGGCCGCGCTGATGCCATATCTGATGGGCGGCTTTCCCGATCTCGAGACCTCGCTTGCGGTCGCCGGGTCCTACGCGGATGCCGGCGCGGACGTGATCGAGCTGGGCGTTCCCTTCTCCGACCCGCTGGCCGACGGCCCGGTGATCCACTCGGCAGCCACCCGGGCGCTGGCGGCCGGGGCGACCCTGGAGCGCGTGCTGTCGATTTGCGAGCGGCTCGCCGGGCGCCTCCCGGTGGTGCCGATGGTGTACGCGAACATGGTGCTGGCGCGGGGCGCGAGCGAGTTCGCGCGCATGGTCGCGGACGCGGGGGCTCCGGGCGTGATCGTCCCGGACCTGCCTCTGGAGGAGGCCGGCGAGATCGGCGCGGAGCTGGGCGGCGCCGGTATCGCGCTGGTGCCTCTGGTCGCCCCCACGACCCCCGACGAGCGCCGCCGCAAGATCTGTGAGCGCGCCGAGGGATTCATCTACGTGGTGTCCGATACCAGGGTCACCGGCGAGCGCGACCGGCTGCCGGATGGGCTCGCCGAGCTCGTCGCCGCAGTGCGCGCCGACGCTTCGGTGCCCGCCGCGGTGGGATTCGGCATCGGCACTCCGGAGCAGGCCGCGGCCGTGGGGAGGATCGCCGACGGGGTGATCATCGGCAGCCGGCTCGTCCGCGCGGTCGCCGAGGCCGACGGCACGGCCCCGGCTGTCGAGGCGGTGAGCCGGTTCATCCATGCGACGCGCCAGGCGCTCGCCGACGGCGGTCGCGCGGTCGAGTAAATTCCCGGCCGTGCAGTTGGCCGTGTACACGGTCGTCGCGCTGAGCGCGATGATGGTCGCCTACGCCTTTGGGCTCGGCGGCGCGGTCGGCTTCTTGCTCTTCCTCGCAATCCTCTTCGTCGGCGTCTTGGTGCGAGTGTCGGCGCCGCTGATCGAGCGGCTGCGTCCCTGAGCTCGTGCGCGTCGGTGTGCTCACCGGAGGCGGGGACTGTCCCGGCCTCAACGCCGCCATCCGGGCCATCGTCCGCAAGGGCATCGATCACTACGGGCACGCGATCGTCGGCTTTCGGGACGGCTGGCAGGGGCCGCTCGAGAACCTGCACGAGGAGCTCACGATCGAGAGCACCCGCGGCATCCTGCCTCGCGGCGGGACCATCCTCGGCACCTCCCGAACCAACCCGTTCAAGCGGGAGAACGGGCCCGAGCGCGTTCGCGAGACGATGGAGACGCTCCACCTCGACGGATTGATCGCGATCGGCGGCGAGGATACGCTCGGCGCCGCCGCGCGCCTGTATGAGGATCACCAGCTGGCGGTGGTTGGCGTCCCGAAGACGATCGACAACGACATCGCCGCCACTGACCTGACCTTCGGCTTCGACACCGCCCTCCAGGTCGCGACCGAGGCGATCGACCGTCTCCACACCACCGCCGAGTCCCACCACCGGGTGATGGTGGTCGAGGTCATGGGACGTCACGCGGGGTGGATCGCGCTCCACTCCGGCCTCGCCGGCGGCGCCGACGTGATCCTGATCCCCGAGCGTCCCTTCGACATCGAGGACGTCTGCCGGCTGATTCGCCGCCGCCACTCGCGTGGCCGGGTGTTCTCCATCGTGGTGGTGGCGGAGGGAGCCGTGCCCGCCGCGGGGACGATCGAGGTGAGCGACGGCGAGAAGGACGAGTTCGGTCACGTCCGCCTCGGTGGCATCGGCCAGCGGCTGGAGCGCGAGATCGAGGAGAGAACCGGCTTCGAAACGCGTGCGGTCGTGCTCGGGCACACCCAGCGTGGTGGCACCCCTACCGCCTTCGACCGCGTGCTGGCCACAAGGCTCGGAGTCGCCGCCATCGACGCGGCGCACGACGAGCGCTGGGGGACCATGTCGGCGCTGCGCGGCACCCAAATCACGCTCGTCCCCCTGAGCGAGGCGGTCGAGCAGCTCCGCACCGTTCCCCCCGAAGACTACGAGGTGGCCTCGCCGTTCTTCGGCTAGCGGGTCCACTGGCCGCGCGTGACCGGGTGACCCGGATCGGTGCCGCGATGGTGGCGCTCGCCGCGCTGGCGATTGGCGGCGCGGGCTGCACTGCGGGCGAGGGGGTCCAGGCCGGCGAGCGCGTGACGGTCTACGTCAGCATGCCCCTGCGCGGCCCCGACGCTGCCGAGGGCCGCGACGTGGTCCGCGCCGCAAAGCTCGCGCTCGCCGACGCGAAAGGAAGGGCGGGCGAGCTTCTGGTGCGCGCCGTCTACCTCGATGATGCGAGCGGGCAAGGCGCCCGTGCTCGCTGGAGCCCCACGGTCGCCGCCGCAAACGCTCGCGATGCGGCGGAGGACTCTTCGGCGATCGCCTATGTCGGCGAGTTTCATTCCGGCGCAACCCGCGCCTCGCTGCCGATCACAAACGAGGCCCGGATGCTCCAGGTCTCGCCGGCCAGCGCCGCGGTCGACCTGGTCCAGCCATTCCTGGGCGCCGGGGATCAAATCCCCGAGGAAGTCCAGGCGACCGGCGAGCGTACCTTCGGCCGCGTGATCCCCAGTGACGAGGTGCAGGCGGAGGCGGCGGCGAGATGGGTGAACCGGCTCGGCGCTCGACGGTTGGGCACAGTCTCGGACGGCTCCGAGTTCGGCTTGACGATGGTCAGGGCGTTTCGCCAGAGCCTGCCGGGAGCCAGGTTCACGCGGGGCCGCGATGACCTGGTCTACTACGGCGGCGAGCCGGAGCGCCTGCCGGCTCCCTTGGTCCTGAGCTTCCAGGGCACAGTGATGGCGACTGACGCCCTGCTGGCGCGCGAGCCGAGCGCAGCCGCCCGCGGGCTCCTCGCCACCTCAGCCGCTCAGGACCCCTCGCAGCTGCCGCCGGCGGGGGAGCGGTTCGTCCGCGCCTTCAGGAAGGGCTACGGGCGGGAGCCGGGGCGCTACGCCGCCTACGGCTACGAGGCGATGGCCGTGGTGCTCGACTCGATCCGGCGGGCGGGCGATCGGGGCGATAGCCGCGACGCCGTCGCGGACGCCTTCTTCGACACGCAGGATCGCGACTCGGTGCTCGGCGCCTACTCGATCGACGAGGTGGGGGACACGACCCTCGGCCGGCTGGCGGGATACCGGCTTGCCGGTGGCCGCCCACGCTTCGAGGCCGCGCTGCGGGTCCCGTAGCCGTCAGCGACGGAGAAGGTCTCTGAGCGCCGGTTCTACTTCAGGGTGGCGGAACTCGAAGCCGGCGTCCAGGGCGCGGCGGGGAATCGTGCGCTGGCCGCCGGCCGCGACCTCACCCAGTTCATCGCCGAACCTTGCCTTGAGCGCGAGCTTTGGCACCGGGACGATCGCAGGGCGGCCGAGGACCCGCCCGAGGGCCTTCGAGAACTCTCGGTTCGTGACCGGGTTGGGCGCTGCCGCGTTGTAAGTGCCGGACGCCTGTTCCGTGTCCAATGCCCAAAGGAGCAGGCGGACCTCGTCGTGGACGTGGATCCAGGGCACGTACTGTGCGCCGCCCGCCAGCGGACCGCCTACTCCGAGCTTGAAGGGGAGTAGGAGTTGCTTGAGCAGCCCGTGCTCGGGATCGAGCACCAGCCCCGTGCGGACCACGACGACGCGCACCCCAACCTGCTCAGCCGGGTGTGCGGCTGCCTCCCAGGCGACGCAGACCTCGGCGTCGAAGGTCGAGCCCGGGCCATTGGACTCGTCCACCACCGCCTCGCCGCGATCGCCGTAGTAGCCCACGGCCGATTGGCTCACCAGCGTCCTCGGGCGCGGCTCGGCGGCGCTGATCGCATCCACCAGGTTCTTGGTGGAACGCTCGCGGCTGTCGCGGATGCGTTGCTTGGCGGTCTCGGTCCAGCGCTGGTCGATCGGCTCGCCAACGAGGTTGACGACGCCGTCGACACCCGCCAGCGCGCTCGCCGGTGGACGCTCGGTGGCGGGATTCCAGGCATGCCAGGTGACGGTGGGATTCCCTTGCCGCGCCCGCTGCGGGTCGCGGGTCAATCCGACGGTTTCGTCGCCGCGCGCCAGCAGCGCGTCGCAGACGGCCGAGCCGAGAAAGCCGCTTGCACCGGTTACGAGTACGCGCATCGCTACCTCCCTGCGGTTGCCGTTATTCGACCGTCGCGAACGTCCCTGTCTCCTCGGAGACGCGCGCGATTCCTTCGCGACGCGCCTCCTGGATCACGGCGGCGGCGACTGCGGGCGCGACCTCGCGGTCGAAGACGCTGGGGATGATGTAGTCCTCGCTCAAGTCCTCATCGCCCACCACCTCGGCGATACCCTGAGCCGCCGCCAGCTTCATCTCCTCGGTGATACGCGGCGCCCCGGCGTCCAGCGCGCCACGGAAGATGCCTGGAAAGCAGAGCACGTTGTTGATCTGGTTCGGGTAGTCGGAGCGGCCCGTGGCCATGATCCGCACGTACGGCTGGGCCTCTTCCGGCATCACCTCGGGGTTGGGGTTTGCCATCGCGAACACGATCGCGTCGTCCGCCATCTTCCCCAAGGCCTTGGCAGGGATGATCCCGGGCCCCGAGACGCCGATGAACAGATCGCAGCCCTCGATCACCTCGGCGGGCTGGCCCTTCAGCTTCTCGGGGTTCGTGTTCTCGGCGTACCAGCGCTTCATCTCGCTCATCTCACCGGCCGCGTAGTCCTCGCGCTCGGTGGACAACGCTCCCTGGCGGTCGCAGCCGATCACGCGGCTCACCCCCGAGGCGTGCATCATCTTGGTCACCGCCACCCCTGCGGCGCCGAGGCCGACCACGAGGACCCGCAGGTCCTCGATCCTCTTGCCGACGATCTTCAGCGCGTTGAAGAGCGCCGCCATCACCACTACGGCGGTCCCGTGCTGGTCGTCGTGGAACACGGGAATGTCGAGCTTCCCCTTCAAGCGCTCCTCGATCTCGAAGCAGCGGGGTGCCGAGATGTCCTCCAGGTTGATTCCCCCGAAGGTCGGCGAGATCAACTCCACCGTCTGCACGATCTGGTCCGGGTCGCGCGTGCTGAGGCAGATCGGAAAGGCATCGACGTTGGCGAACTCCTTGAACAGCATGGCCTTGCCCTCCATCACGGGCATCGCGGCCTCCGGGCCGATGTCGCCGAGGCCGAGCACGGCGCTGCCGTCTGAGACCACGGCCACCGTGTTGCGCTTGATCGTGTACTCGAACGCCTTCGAGCGATCGGCCGCGATCTGCTGGCAAACGCGAGCTACCCCGGGGGTGTAGGCCATCGAGAGGTCGTCGCGGGTCTTCAGCGGGTACTTGTTCTGCTGCTCGATCTTGCCGCCGCGATGCATCTGAAGTGTGCGGTCCACGTAGTCGAGCACGCGAGCGCCGCGGGTGGAGCCGATCGCTCGCAGGATCTGCTCCCAGTGCGCCTGGTCGCGGGCGTCGATCGTGAACTCGCGGACGCGCTTTCCCTCGCTGCCGGCGCCCGGTACCAGGTCCACGCCCTGGAGCGCGCCCCCCGCTTCGGCGATCTGCGCGGTGAGCTTGCCCAACGGCTCCTGGCGCGCGTCGAGCTCGACCCGCACCGTGACCGAGAACTGGGCGCTGACAGAGGGGATCACAGGCATGGCGACGGATCTTATGCGTGCGTTGCCGTGGGCACCGGCGCGGACAGGGCAGGCAGGGGGGGCAAGATCGGGCCGATGGCGCTTTTCAGACCGTATGGGTCCAAAACGCGCCACCGGGCACCCGGATCGCGAGGTCGCGGGCATCGCGGCCCGCCAGCACGGGGCTGTCCTGCTTGCCCAGTTGGTCGCGGTTGGCGTCACCCAGCGCGCCGTTGCGCGCCGCGTCCAATCGGGTCGCCTCCATCGAATCCATCGCGGCGTCTATGCCGTCGGCCACAGGCGACTGAGCAAGGAAGGCATCTGGCTTGCGGCTGTGCTCGCTTGCGGCGACGGAGCGGTACTCAGTCATCGGAGCGCCGCCGCGCTCTGGAACCTGCTGCCGGCCTCGCGGGGGATCATCGACGTCACCGTCCCCGGCGCGGGAGGGCGGCGCAAGCGCCGAGGCATCCGAGTGCATCGCTCCTCCTTACTGACTCTCGCAGCTACGACCCGCCGCCACGGCATTCCGGTCACCACTCCGCCTCGCACCTTGGCCGACCTGCGCCGCGTCACGACGCCGGACGAGTTTCGGGCTGCCGTGCGCCAGGCCGCGATCCTCGGCTTCGACCTTGGTGAGCAGGGCGTGGACGCGGACCGGTCCCGCAGCGAGCTCGAGCACCGCTTCCTGCGGCTCTGCCGGCGCCACCGGATTCCGGCCCCTGAGGTCAACGTCCGGATCGGTCCCTTCCTCGTCGACTTTCTTTGGCGAGACGAGCGGCTGATCGTCGAAACAGACGGCTACCGGTTCCACCGCACGCGCTCGGCGTTCGAGGCGGACCGCGCCCGAGACGTCGAGCTTAAGCTGCTCGGCTACACGGTCGTGCGGTTCACGCACAGGCAGGTGATGGACGAGCCGTCGCAGGTGGCGCAGACGCTGCGGGTGCTCCTGGCGTGAGCGTAAATGGTGCCCTACTGGCATGTGCGTGGTGGAAAGCCCCAATCGCCTGGCCTTGGGGCGTTCAGCCGGACGTCCGCCGTCCTAGGATGGATGTATTCCCGCCACGAAGGCCAAACCGAAGGAGTCCACGAAGGCCGCCCAGGCCGACGGCGAGCTGTTCCTGATCGACGGGAACAGCCTTGCCTACAGGGCGTTCTTCGCCCTCCCCGAGTCGATCGCGACTGCCGACGGGCGCCCGACGAATGCGATCTACGGCTTCGCCTCGATGATGGCCAAGATCCTGGCCGACCACCACCCCCGTGCGGTCATCGTTGCCTGGGACGCGGGGATGTCGGGCCGCGAGGTCGAGTACGCGGACTACAAGGCGCAACGACCACCGCGGCCCGACCTGCTGTCGGAGCAGTGGCCTCATCTGTGGCCGCTCGCCGAGGCCTTCGGGTTCCACAACGTCAAGGTCGAGGGCTGGGAGGCGGACGACGTGATCGCCACGCTCGTTCGCCTGGCCCGGGAGGCGAACATCCCCGTGATGGTCGTATCCGGCGATCGGGACGTCTACCAGGTGGTCACCGACGGGGTTCGGGTGATGACCACGTCGCGGGGCGTCACAGAGACGAAGATCTATGACCGCGAGGGGGTGGTCGAGCGCTACGGTGTGCCGCCGGAGCTGGTCGCGGACCTGATCGGGCTCAAGGGCGACACGTCCGACAACATCCCCGGCGTCCCGGGGATCGGGGACAAGACCGCGGCCCAGCTCCTACAGGAGTTCGGCTCCCTCGAGGCGGTGCTGGGGAGCGTCGACAAGATCTCGGGGCCGAAGCGGAAGCAGAATCTCGCCGAGCACGCCGATGACGCCCGCGTCTCGAAGCAGCTCGCAACCCTGAAGTACGACGTCGAGGTGCCGGTCGACGTCGCCGAGATCGTTCGCTCCACGCCGGACCGCAGCCGCCTGCGCGAGTTCGCCGCCGAGTTCGAGCTGCGGGCCGTGATGCAGCGGCTCGACGAGGAGTTCGGCGAGATCGTGCCCGAGCGCAGGGTCGAGGAGACGATCGAGGTCGAGGCGGAGGAGGGCGGCCCCGGGGATCTCGCCGCCGAGGAGATCGCGATCGCCGTCGCCGCCGGCCGCTGGGCGGCGAGCGACGGCGAGCGGGTGGTGACGGGCAACGCCCCGGACCTCGCTGCCTTTGCCGAGGAGCTCCGCGGCCGGTCGCTGATCGCGCATGACGCGAAGGCGCTCGGCGGGGGCGGGCGCACCGGATTGCTCGCGGTCGCGCCGCCGGACAGCCTTGAGCTTCGGCACGACACGAGCGTCGCCGCCTACCTGATCGATCCCGCCAGACGCACGTACGACCTCCACGAGCTGGCCGCGGATGCTGGCCTGGCGGCCGCCCCGGCGGGCGCCGAGCCCGGGCAGCTCTCGCTCGCCGCCGAGGAGGGGGAGGCCGCGGGCGACCCCGCAGTGGACGCTCGCCTGACCCACGAGCTGGCGGCCCGCCAGCGGGAGACGCTGGAGGAGCTGGGGCTTGACCGTCTCCTGCGCGAGGTGGAGATGCCGCTGATCGAGGTCCTGGCCGCCATGGAGCGCGCGGGCGTCAAGCTCGACTCCAAGCGGCTGGCCGAGATCGGCCAGGGGATGGCTGAGCGGATCGCCCAGCTGGAGCGCGAGATCTTCGAGCTCGCCGGACACGAGTTCACGATCGGGTCGCCCCAGCAGCTCGGCGTGGTGCTGTTCGAGGAGCTCGAGCTGAGCCGAAAGCGCCGCGGCAAGACCGGCTTCTCCACCGACGCCCGTGTGCTGGCCCAAATCCGCGACGAGCACGAGGTCATCGCCAAGGTCGAGAGCTGGCGCGAGCTGACGAAGCTCAAGAACACCTACCTCGATGCGCTGCCAGCGCTGATCGACCCGGAGACGAGGCGCATCCACACCACCTTCAACCAGGTCGCGACCACCACGGGGCGCCTGTCCAGCACCAACCCGAACCTCCAGAACATCCCGATCCGGTCCGAGATCGGGAGGCCGGTCCGGGCCTGCTTCGTCGCAGAGCGCGGCATGCGCCTGCTGTCGGCGGACTACAACCAGGTGGAGCTCCGCGTGCTGGCCCACGTGGCCGGCGAGGACGTGCTGCGCGAGATCTTCGCCTCGGGCGAGGACGTGCACGCGGCGACCGCGGCGGAGGTGTTCAGCATCTCGCCCGAGGAGGTTGGCGTTGCCGAGCGCTCGAAGGCGAAGATGGTCAACTTCGGCATCGCCTACGGCCTCTCCGCCTTCGGCCTCGCGGATCGCCTGCAGATCTCTCGCGATGAAGCAGCGGTTTACATCCAGCGCTACTTCGAGCGCTTCCCCGCCGTGAAGCGATTCATCGACGAGACGATTGCGAGCGCCGAGCGCGACGGGTTCGTGACCACCCTGATGGGCCGGCGTCGCGCGATCCCCGAACTGCGTTCGGAGCAACGGCAACGGCGCTCGCTGGGGGAGCGGCTGGCCGTCAACACGGTGATCCAGGGAACGGCCGCTGACATCATCAAGCTGGCCATGGTGCGCTGCCATGCCGCGCTTGCCGAGGCGGGAATGGAGAGCCGCCTCGTGCTCCAGATCCACGACGAGCTGCTGTTCGAGGGTCCCGCTGCGGAGATGGAGCACGCCACCGAGCTTGTCCGCGACCAGATGTGCGCCGCCTTCGAGCTCGACCCACCGCTGGTGGTCGACTTCGGGCTCGGCAGGGACTGGCTGGCGGCGAAGTAGATCTACTCGGGGCTTGCTTGGACAACACGTGGACGCGTCCAACATCACGCCCGGTCCACCCTGGCGACTAGCATCCCGCGACCATGGACCGAGGCCTCGCCGTGCTGCTCACCGCCGCCGTTGGCGGCCTGATTGCGCTCCAGCCGGCGATCAACGCCGGCCTCGGCCGCGTTACGGGAAACCTTCCGGCCGCTCTGGTCTCGTTTGCCGTCGGGACCCTGCTGCTGGCCCTGATCGTCGCGCTGGTCGGGCAGGCGGGCGGGCTCTCCTCGACCTTCGACGTGCCCTGGTACTACCTGCTCGGCGGCGTGCTCGGCGCCGCCTACGTGACCGTGGCCCTGATCGCGGTCAGCACGATTGGCGCCGGCGGCGTTGCGGCGGCCACGATCACGGGCCAGCTGACGGCCGCCGTGGTCATCGACCGGCTGGGGGTCCTGGGGCTCGACGAGACGCCGCTCAGCGCGACGCGGGTAGCCGGCGTGGTCCTGCTGCTCGCCGGCACTTTCCTGGTCGTGCGCTAGCCGAGCGATTGGCGCCTTTGTTGCTTATATGGCAACAAAAGCGCCAGCGGCGGCGATCCGCCCCTACCCAGCCAATGAACGCTTGACCTCGGTGCGGCTCAGGCCGCCGCCACCACCCGCGCGGCGCGGCGCGGGTCGTGCCGCCAGCTCACGTGCGTAGGCGGGATGGGCGATCCGCAGGTAGTGGCCGAACGACCACCGCACGAAGTCGTCGCGGCTCATCCCACGCAAGGCGCTCGCCAGAAGGCGGGGAGGGACCCTGGGGACCAGTCGCTGCATGTGAAGCAGCCACCGAAAATGCCACTCGTGACGGGCCGAGAAGGCGGCGTAGCGGCGCAGGGCCATCTGCCGCGTCGCCCGCCCGTCTGCTACCCGGCGTAGCTCGCGGCCACAGGCGATCCCGAAGTAGAACGCGGTGCGGATTCCCTCGGCGGTGAGCGGCAGGCAGTGCCCCGCTGAGTCACCGGCGAAGAAGACCTCGCCGTCGGTCGCCTCGCGCAGCTTGTGGGGGATCCAGTTGCCCTGGTAGCGAACCGGATCGTGGTCCAGGTGGCGCGCCAACCGAACGGTGGAGTCCTTGACCCCGACGCGGGGGTCGAAGGAGCCGACGCCGACCCGGACCTCGTCGTCGGCGGGGAAGCTCCAGCTGTAGCCGGCGGGCACGTAGTCGCGATCGATCCAGATCTCGAGCTCCCCCGAGGCTCCGCTCGGGTGCACCTCCAACCCGCGCGAGAGCGGCGCGTCCACGGGCTGGTAGCCGTCGGAGCCGAGCACGCGTCGCCAACCCAGGCAGTCGACGACCAGCGGTGCCTCCAGGTCACCCCGGTCCGTATGGACGCTTGTGCCAGTCCGACCGTCCACCTTCGCGGTTTCGAACTCGGCGTCACAGCCCTGGAACAGGAGCTTGCACAGGGTCGGATAGTCGAAGGTCGAGAACGTCCACGGAAGGTGCATGCGGGTGGTGGCATGCGGGGTGTGAATCGCCAGGTGGCCGAAGGTCTGCTTGATCGACGCACCGGTTCCCATCGCATCCAGCCACTCGGTGGGAGCCGCGCAGGCCGAGGTCTGGCGCTCCCCGACCTCGTAGCGGTCGACGATCAAGACCCGCGCCCCCGAACCCGCCAGCTCTCGCGCCACCGCCAGGCCGGCGAAGCTCGCCCCGCAGACCAGCACGTCGCAGTCGTGCCGCAAGGGTGTTCGCTTCGAGCCGCGCTTCGTGCGCCGTTTTGGCATCTCGGGCGAGGGTACTTAAAGTGGCGGTGGGCGTCGGGCGCACGCACGCCGCGGATGCGCAGATGCGCGGTGCGTTGCCGCGAAGGTAGGGCTGCCCACGTTGTTTGCCATAGTTAGCCGCTGTGTCCGCGACCGACACAACGACCGAGGCTGCCCTGAAGGACGCTCAGGAGGCGCCTGCGGAGAACTCCTACGACTTCCTGATCGAGGTCGACGGCAAGCTCGTCCCCAACTACGACGCGACCATCAAGCCGTTCGAGGAGGGCGACGTGGTCAGCGGCGAGGTGGTCAGGATCGACAAGGACGAGGTCCTGGTCGACATCGGCTACAAGTCCGA